>QMZF01000241.1 GCA_003663055.1 Archaeoglobales archaeon
AAATTTTTATCAATCTCATTTCTAATAAGTAAAAAAACTGACGCGAAAAATTCGTTACCCTTTTCTTCCGTTACTCGTAATGTCTTTATGAAGCGTTATCGGTGTAAGTCTAAACTATGTGGTGATTTTGTGGGGAGATAGCTCTTCCCCGGGAGTAGAGCCTAAATATCGCGTGGCGTTGGGGTTAGGGCGAGTAGAGTACGAGCCTATATTAGAGGAGCCTATAGGAGCTATTTTAGACGAATAGAGGAAGTGTAGTTTCGTTTCGAATCTCTCAATAGATAGAATTATGTCCTTGATTGTTAAGTGGAACAAAGTTAGATTCAGCCCCAACTCGAACTTTAGGCTTACAAACAACCATCCCGCCACTTCCTAAGTTTCCATTGCGCTCGAAAATAAAAAGTAGTTCATGTGCTGCCGGCAAAAGAGTCTCGAAAACTGGAAGGGTTAAAGTGAACAAAAGATTAAAGCTGAGATTTTACTTCACCCTCCTCCCCCTTACGAAATCGTAAATCCTCCTCGCTTGCTTTTCCCCTATTCCCTCTACCCTCATCAATTCGGGAATCGTTGCGTTTACTACTCTGAATACACTCCCAAACCTCTCAAGCAACTTTTTTGCCTTCTCAACGCCTACCCCGGGTATCGCCGTTAGCATTGCAACGCTGTCGTCTATGCTTGCCTTTTTAACTATCCTCGGAGTCGCTTTAATCCTGCCCCCTTCAACCTGCCGATTCAGAGACTTGAGAACGAGGCAGAAGTCTTTCTCGTCTTTAACCCACAATGGGACTACGCTTCCCCTGCTTTTCAGAGCTATGCTAACAATACTTCCAATGAAGGCATCCCTCCTCATCCTGTAGAAGTCCACACTCCCGATCACGCATATGAAGGAGAGCTCGTAAAGCCTTGTTAAACGATAGAGCTGGTCAAATAATCTTCCATCAGCAATAGAATTGACGTAATCGTCCGCATCCTTTCTCTCTACAGCAATAGCGTAGCTGGAGTATGTAATGAGATAGTCGGCAACGCTGAGCCTCTTTCTTTGAACTTCAACACCCATGGACTTCAACATCTCCACTATCCTATCGGGTTCTCTGCTATCGGCGAATATCATGGATGTTGCTTTCATCGAAAATGATAAATTGTTTTGCTATGATTGGATTTGTGGACAAACTCCTCAGCATAGTAAAGGATGGAGAAAGGGAAAATGTAGAGTTCAAGGAGTATCTTACTTCGTATCATCTAAAGGAGGAAAGATTTCAGGCTTTAGCTTGTCAAATGAACCACAGAATTATTATGGGCAAGGGCAGAGCTCTATACGTTGTCGGAGTTTCTGATAGCGGTGAGTTGAGGGGCATAAGCAAAGAACAGCTCGACGAAACGGTATCGATTCTCAGAAAGATAGCCAATGAAATAGACGCAAAAGTGGAGAATATAGAAGTATACCCCGTAGATGGTGGATTTGTAGCCCTAGTCGAAATTGCTAAGAGTAGGGCCAAGGAGCACATTCTCGTTGGTACCGCAGGTCATGTGGACCATGGAAAGTCAACGCTGGTTGGCTCTCTTATTACCGGCAAGCCAGATGACGGTGATGGCGCCACTCGCATCTATCTTGATGTGCTCAAGCACGAAATCGAGCGTGGCTTAAGCGCCGATTTAAGCTTTGCAGTATTTGGCTTCAAGGATGGAAAAGCCATAAAGATGAAGAATCCCCTCAACAAGGCTGAGAAGGCGTGGGTTGTTGAAAACGCAGACAAGCTAATTTCATTCGTTGATACTGTTGGCCACGAACCTTGGTTACGAACGACCATAAGGGGGCTACTCGGCCAGAAGATAGACTACGGCTTGTTAGTTGTGGCTGCAAACGATGGCATAATGAGGACAACAAAGGAACATCTAGGTATACTGCTTGCGATGGATTTGCCAGTAATAGTGGCAATAACGAAGGCAGACATGGTTGGCGAAGAGAAGGCAAAAGAGGTTGCTTCTGAAGTTTCTAAGCTGCTCCGCTCGGTTGGAAGGGTTCCATATCTCGTCCATAGCGCCAGAGAAGCAAAGCAGGCTGCGGAGCTAGTAGCAGCTAAACCAGTTGTGCCAATCGTTATAACTTCAGCCGTTACACTTGAAGGCTACGACGTGCTTGAGGCGTTGCTCTACAGGCTACCAAAGCGGAGTGTAACAAAGAAGGGTTTTCTCATGTACATAGACAGGCTTTACAGGGTTAGTGGAGTTGGAACAGTTGTAAGCGGTAGCGTAAAGTCTGGGGAGCTAAGGGAGGGCGAAGAAGTGTTCGTTGGCCCGTTCCACGATGGAAGCTTCAAGAAGGCAAGGGTTCAAAGCATAGAGATGCACTACTATCGTGTAAGCAGGGTGGAAGCTGGAGACGTAGTAGGCATCGCTTTAAAAGGTGTGAGACTTGAGGAACTCAGAAGAGGTATGGTTCTTGCAAAACAGCAGCCAAAGGCTATATGGGAGTTCGAAGCAGATGTGGTCGTTTTCACGCACCCAACGAGAATAAAGCCGGGTTATGAGCCAGTGATACATGTGGAAACTATAGCTGAGGCTGTAGTTTTTGAAGAGATGGACAAAGAATACATGAAGGCTGGCGATAGAGGAAGGGTGAAGATAAGGTTCAAGTACCATCCCCACTGCATCTTCGAAGGACAGAAGTTCATATTCAGAGAGGGTAGAAGCAAGGGCGTTGGGGAGATAAAGAGAATTTTTGATTAGTTTTTTTAGAAGCTGTCACCTTGAACCCGAGTGTTAGATAATTTTATCTTTGTTGTACACTCTTTTCTTTAGCTTGTTTGGCTTTTTCTTGGATTATTCTGTCGATTTTCTTGATTTCCTTATCTTATCGATTATTGAAAGGTTTGATTCCAGAAGGGTTTTGTCGAGTTCTGACAAGAGAGTTCTTTCAGGAAT
>QMZF01000242.1 GCA_003663055.1 Archaeoglobales archaeon
CATTACATCAGCGTGACACTTTTCACACGGTACATCGCTCGTGTTTCCACTTAAATCGTACCAATAATGCTCTCCAGCAAAAAGAGAAACGGTTTACGGCAGGACAACTAATCCTAGAGCTATGAATGCGATTATAAGCAGTAGGTAAATTCGAGACACGTAAAAGTTCATAAAATGTTCACTAAAAATTTAGACTTTTCTCAATAATTCCAAAAATTCTTCTTTGCTTATCTTTGCATCTCCAATAATTTCCCTTAATATTCCCCTCCCGAGTTCTTCTCCCCCCATGCACAGGCACAACTGTAACGCACCCATCAGGATGCTTCATTATAACGTGGCTACCTTTCTGTCTTACAACCTGGAAACCAAGCTTTTTCAAGACTTTAATAACCTTCTCAGCCTTAACTGGTTTTAACTTCAATAACTTGCACCCCTACGAACTCTCCAACTTCGATGTCCTTTTCTACTTCCAAGTAAAGTTCCATTGCCTGTTGTGTTGCCCCAAACTACTGCTTTTGCAGTTCCGTTGTACGTCCATTCTGTAACTGTCCAGTTGTGCAGACCATTCTGAGTTATAGGATTTCCAAGCCCTACTACAAATTCGATGCTTCTAGCGTGGGTCCAGTTTATCTTTACAGCTACGCTAGTATGGCATGCGATGCAAGCTTCGTTGGCGTGGGTGAGTGTATTATTCTTAATTGCTTTATGAGGCTTTGTGAGAACCATACTTCCCGTGTCACCGCTAATTTCTGTCCAGCTGAGAGATTATTTGCAATATACTCTATGCATCTCTCAAGATTTTGGATAATGCGAAAGATATTAAAGGACAGCTTATTTTGGAACTACCATAAAATTTGGAGGTGTAAAATTTGAATAGCTGTAATAAACTATTCAGATGCGAAGTTATCGTAAAGTTCAGAGAGGATTGGTATGTATATGTAGATAAAAAGATAGTGGTAGATGATAAAACTTTTAAGCCTATAGACAAAAACAAAAGAAAGATCAAAATCAGTTTTACTATTGAAGCAGAGGATTTAGATAGTGCAAAAATTCACGGAAAGAGTGTTGCGGAACAAATCTTAGCAATTATGTGTCTTAAGACTAACGTAGGAGCAATCGTCGATGATTTTGATGTTTTTGAAATATCGAATATAGAACCTAAGGTAGAAGAAGGAAATAGATCAATTGTCGTTAGGGATGTTGCAAAAATTAAGGATGAGGTTTTTGTAGGTATACGTTTAGAAGAAAAATTACTAAACGAAATTATAAGATTCTTCAACGCTTTAGAGAGAATCAAAGATGACGAGCGGGAATATATTTTACGTATGTTGTATTGGTACAACAAAGCGGTGTTAGAAAAAGATGATATAAACAGATTTATGCTATTATGGACAGCATTGGAGGTTTGGAAAACCTATAAATTTGGATCAAGTATCGGAGGTAAGCATAAGGAGAAAATGAAGACCACCCTTCAGAGATATGGATACGAAGGCAATTTTGATGACATTTACGATTTGCGTTGTGATATATTTCATGAAGGTGTTAGGGAAGGCGTGAAAAGACATTTACCTCTATTAGAGCAATGTATCCATCGAATACTTGATGAATTGAAAGAGTATTTAGTTGATAATCCTTGAGATTCACTCCACTCAATACACTTCAACACATTTTTAACCCTTAAGCTGTTCCTTATCCTCGTGAACTATTAAAACAACATTCTTCAAATTTTTGGCTCAATATTATCTTCTTGGCCTTTTGGGGACTCTTTACAATAATTTGGAAGAATCCATACGCTACCATCGGAATCAACGTAAACGAATTCGTAATATTCTCTTAAATTTGTCCATGATATTTCTTGAGGAGGTATCTTAATTGAAACACATAGACAAAATCGACAAAAAGATTCTGGAGCACCTTGCAGAAGAGGACTGACCTGTAACAACCGAGATGGTTGCTAAAAGGCTTAAGATATCTTGGAACACAGCTCAATGCCATTTGTATAAGCTCGTGACTCTTGGGCTTGCCAAGGGAAATTGGAAGGCATTAGATATTGCAGCATGAGCTTTCTTGCCAGGTTCATACTGCTCGTAGCTCTGCCTGACGGTTGCGTAGGTGTAGTAATATTGCGAGTAGTAGATTTGATTGATTGGAATTTGGTCACCTTTGCTTGGACGGCAATTGTTATCCAGATTTCTCCGCTGTGTATTGTTACGAGTTTGTGATATCTCATCTGCAATGTCACTTCTCACCTGAATTTGTCCTCCGATATCCTCGCCACTGCTATCAGACTGTACCAGTAGTGCTGTCCGCGAACATGATTTTTGTTTAATGATCAATTAACCAAATCAATCCTGTTCCGTTTTAACGGCCTCAACCAACACCTTGCCTGCGACAATTTCGTCAACACTGTGGATTGCAGCGCCAAGATCTTCGATGACCTCTTTTATAGCATTGAAATTCATGTTGTTTCCAACAATCGTTACTTTCAGCGTTTCGGTATTTTGGTCTATTTCCGCAAGGCTTACGTTCACACCTTCCACGTTCGGCAACTCGCTGAGCTTAAGAGCAAAATAAACGTTGTCAGGCTCGTGAGGCTTTAACACATCCAGCACGAGTCTCTTTATTCCTGCCACGTAGAAAGGTTTTTCACCTGCCTATTTAACTTTGTCGCATGTTTGATTTGCACGTCCACTCGACGCTAAGCGATGGAGAGCTTATACCTTCAGAGATTGCGAGGCGTATGGCTGCAATAGGCAATGAGGGTGTTGCAATAACGGATCATGCGGATTTCTCAAATATTCCGATTATAATGGAGTGCTTGAGAAAACTTCAGGACTTAAGGGACGACTATGGCGTTGAGCTGCTCTTCGGCGTTGAGATTACCCACGTCCCGCCAAAACTCATTGGAAAGGCTGTAGAA
>QMZF01000243.1 GCA_003663055.1 Archaeoglobales archaeon
TGCAATATTTGTAGCCTTTATTGCGGTGGTTTCCATGTTTACTGGCAACATTGGAGCACTAACAGCAAGGGAAACAAGCAGAGTACTCGCCTATTCAACCGTTGCTAACATGGGCTACGTGCTCGCAACGCTAGTTGTTTTATCCAATGTGAACTATCTGTATCTGGCTTTTGCCGGAGCACTAATGCAGATTATAGTCAACGCTGTTGGCAAAGCTTCGTTCTTCACGTCAATAAAGGTTGATGGAGCCTCAACCCCACTTATGTATCTCTTGGCCCTCTCGTTCATTGGGCTGCCACCGCTCATGGGATTCTGGTCGAAGTTCTTCATCCTTACTTCACTTGTAGGGGCTGGCTTCATCTGGCTTGCGTTCCTGATCATAGTGAATTCGGCGATATCCATACCCTATTACGTGAGGGTTGCAAGAAGTCTAGCAAGGCCAACGTTTCCGAGCAGGGTTACAACCATTGCTGCGGTGGCGAGTGCAGTAATGTTAATTACAGTTGTGCCACCAAACTGGTTTATTGATGTAGCAAGTTATCTCATAGGGGGTGTCTGAATGATTACGGACAACATCGTTATAGTCGGAATCGTGATCGGGCTCTGCATACTCATCGATCTCGTAATAATCGTACTTGCAAAGGCACTTACACCCAAGAAGCCAACTCCAGCTAAGATCCAGAGGTTTGAATCCGGCCACCTGCCTGCCGGACGCCCAAAGTACGTGCTGCCCATGCAGTACGTCGGCTTCATGATGATGTTTCTCGGCTGCGAACCGATCGTAGTCCTGCTGTTCATCCTTTCCCCACTCAGAGAGGCGATACCACTGTTACTCCTAACTTTGTTAATGTTAATCCCTGCGCTCTACTATTCGTACAGGTTTGCGTACGAGGCAGCTTACGGAGGTGAATACGCGTGAGGGAGAGAAAGGATCCGAACATTGAAAGTATCAGATTTCTCCATTCAGGCCCCCTCTCACCCATAAAGAAGTATGGAGCGAAGTGGAGCTTGTGGGCTGTCCACTTAGTTACGGCATGTTGCGGTGTTGAGCTAGCGCACACGTATGCGAGCGGATACGATGCAGAACGCTGGGGCACACTAAACTTCGGAATGATGAGGCAGACGAACTTGATAATCGTCGAGGGAGCAATTTCAAGAAAGATGGCAAGGGCTTTAAGAATGACGTGGGAGCAAATGCCAGAACCCAAGTTTGTAATAGTGATGGGGGTATGCGGCATTGAAGGCGGACTCTTCTGGAACAGCTATCACTTGGTTAAGCCTGCAGAAATTGTTCCCGTGGATTATTTTGTTCCTGGCTGCCCCCCAACTCCTGAGGGGCTAATTAGGGGCATACTTGCCTTGCAGAAAAAGATAGAGAGGGGAGAAGCTAGGGTAACAGCTGAATATCAGCCAGTAAAGCTTGAAGAAGTTCTTGAAATCCCCAAGGAAATTAAAGAAAGAAAACCTCCAAAGTCCCCGCTTAAAATCGCTCCCAAACCTGAGATAAAGATAGAGCCCAAGGAAGTTGAATGGGACTTCGGCAAAAGCCTTGTGGAAGAGCTCAATCAAAAGCTTGCGGGACTTGGAGAAGCATTTATAATCGATGTAAATAGAATATACATCAAGACAAGTAAGGAAAAGTTCGTAATGGTTGCCGAAAGGCTGAGCGACAAGTTCGATCACGTAAAGTCCGTCAACGTCATAGATGTGATACACGAGGACAAGTTTATAGTTGAATATACAGTTTCCAGCTACAGTGTTAAAGAACTAATGCCCGTTCTTGTCACAATTTCTGCTGAAATACCTCGTAAAAATCCAAGATTCCCAAGTCTAATAGACATTTGGCCCTCAGCAGACTATCAGGAAAGGGAAATACACGACCTCTTTGGTGTGTGGTTTGAGGGCAATCCGGCGATGGGTAGAAAGTTCTTGCTTGCTCCAGAGGTAGACACCCCATTGAGGAAGGACTTCAAGATTCCTCAGCCCAACTACGTCCTGGGAGGTGAGTAAGATGGCGGAGAAGGAAATAGCGATTGAAGTTCCAGCTGTGCCACCGCTCGATATCAAGAGCATGACCGTTCCTATTCCACCTGGGCTTATTGAAGAATGCGAGAGGAAGGATGAGTTCATGATATTCGTTGGCCCGCAGCATGGCGGAAGCGGGCACATGAGAATAATCGTCAGGCTTAAAGGAGACGTTATAACCGAAGCAATTCCGGATCCGGGCTACGTTCACAGAGGTGTTGAGAAGCTGGCGGAAAACAGACTTTACATCCAGAGCATTCCTCTGGTCGAGAGACCGGCAATCATGGACTGTGCAAACTTCAACCTCGGATACGTAAGGGCGATAGAAAGGGCTTTGGACATCGAAGTGCCTGAGAGGGCTAAGTACATAAGAACGATTCTTGCAGAACTCTGTAGGATAGGAACACACCTCTACGATGCTGGCATCCTTTCAGTCTTCCTTGGCCACACAACCGGCTTCATGTGGCCGTTTGCTATGCGAGAGATGATCTGTGAGGCTTTGATGAGAATAAGCGGCGCTCGCGTAACTGCATCCTACATCATTCCTGGCGGTGTGAGAAGAGATGTCAGCAGGGATGTGCTGGAGTACGTAAGAGAGGTGACGTTCTTCATCGAAAAGAAGACAAAAGATTTCGAGAAAATATTCATAAAGAATCCCGTAACGATTGCAAGGTTGAAAGGCGTAGCCCTCATAGCTAAGCAGGAAGCGATAAAGTCCGGCCTTGTCGGCCCCTTCCTTAGGGCTTGTGGCGTTGAATACGATTTTAGAGCAATCGAGCCATACGAAGTGTATGACCAGCTTTCCTGGGATATCGTAGTTGCGGACGATGGTGATTCTTATTCGAGGTTCCTAGTCCGAGTTAACGAGATAACTCAGAGCATCAACA
>QMZF01000244.1 GCA_003663055.1 Archaeoglobales archaeon
TCCTCACTCATTAAACCCCATCTAGCGCCGAGAGCATCTAAGCGATGTTTGAACGTTATTTGAGTCCCCTCAAAATGGTCTAATTTTTTCTGAAATACCAGAAAATCATCTCTCAGCAGTTTTATTTCCTTTCCATAAAGTTTGAGGGTTTCACTGTGTTCATCCAATCTTACAATAATCTCGTTAAATTTTCTATCGTGTTCTTCAAACCTCTTTGCTATCTCCTCTCTGAGGTTTCTCAACTCATCTAGAATCTCCTTTAAGCCTATAAGCCCAGCTACAGTATATCTGAACTCCTTATCCCTCTCCAGCAGATTGATGATGCGCCTCTTTAACTCTTCTTCAGATAGCATCATAACTATTAAACCTCTTTATTTTTAAAGTCTTTGTGGCAGGTTCCAACGGGACATTATATTCTTATTTCTTTCGTAAGTTAAACTAGCGACTGCGATATTAACTTTAACACTCCAAACCTTTAAATTTTCCAAGCAAAAAATAAATTCATGCTCGAATTCATAGGATTTGGAATAGCGTTCTTGATCTCCGTGTTCATCTCTGGATTCTTCCTGTGGATAGGTTTGAAGGTTATAGGGAAAAATAGGGGAGTGATAGAGGCGGGACTCGCCAACTTTGCAGCCGGAATATTTGCGATTGCCATCTTTTGTGTATCTGCTATGATCCCCTTTCTCGTTATATCTGCCCCCTTACTGGCCTTTCTCGCGTACCTCTATGGGCTAAAGACGCTATTAAAGATAAGCATGTTCGAAGCTTTTATTGTTTCGGTTGTAGCGTCAATAGTCTTCACGATAGTCGTGTTCTTCATCGCAATGATCGCCGGAATTTACCTTTTCAGCTTCGCCCCTCCACCGTACAGCCACATGCCGAAGAGTATACACTTTTAGCCTTTTGAGTATGTTTTTATACCATTTCAGCTATTGCTTACTCAATGACAATTGAAACGGAAATCTGGGTCGAGAAGTACAGACCTAGGACACTAAAGGAAGTGGTTGGCCAGGAGGAAGTCGTTCAAAGGCTTATGGGTTATGTAGAGCGCAAAAACATCCCTCACCTGCTTTTTTCCGGCCCTCCAGGAACAGGCAAGACGGCAAGTGCAATAGCCCTTGCAAGGGATCTCTTCGGCGAGAACTGGAGGGATAACTTCATAGAGATGAACGCCAGCGATGAGCGTGGAATTGACGTAGTCAGGCACAAGATTAAGGAATTTGCGAGAACCGCTCCTATAGGCGACGCCCCTTTCAAGATAATTTTTCTTGACGAAGCTGACGCTTTAACGGCCGATGCTCAGGCAGCTTTAAGAAGAACTATGGAGATGTACTCCAAGATTTGCCGCTTTATACTCAGCTGCAACTACGTTAGCCGCATAATTGAACCGATTCAGTCGAGGTGTGCAGTGTTCAAGTTTCGGCCAGTTCCAAAAGAAGCGATGAAGGAACGCCTGCTTGAAATATGCGAAAAAGAAGGAGTTAAAATAACAGAAGATGGGATAGAAGCACTGATCTACGTTGCGAACGGAGATTTCAGGAAGGCAATAAACGCACTCCAAGGAGCAGCAGCTTTAGGCGAGGTTGTCGATGCGGAGGCGATATATCAGATTACCGCAACAGCCCGTCCTGAGGAGCTGGCAAATTTGCTTGAGACAGCGATAGAAGGAAAGTTCATGGAAGCGAGGAATATACTTGATAGGTTAATGATAGAGTACGGGATGTCTGGAGAGGATGTAGTGTCTCAGCTCTTCAGAGAGATAATCTCTTCGGGAATAGACGAAAAACTCAAGGTTCTGCTTATTGACAAGCTCGGTGAAATTGATTTCAGACTGACTGAAGGGGCGCACGAGAGGATTCAGCTTGACGCATATCTAGCATACCTTTCTACGATTGGGAAGAAGAAGAGTTAGCCGAACTTTTTAATACCCCTTTGCTTAGTAGTCCTTGTGAAACTGCTCACTATAGGGATGGGAACTAAGGGTGCAATACTTTCTGATGCACTGGCGAAGCGTGGAGCAAGGGTAAATAGAGCGAGGCTTTTCAAGTGTTATGCTGTTGCCAACGACATAGACACCCTCAGATCCCTTAAGAGCATACCAGAGAGGGATAGGTACCATCTCACCCTTTACAAGCAAAAGGATGTAGGAGGTGTGGTGAACACAATTTTGGAGAGGTACGAGCTGTTTGAAGGAACTCTCCTACTTTCCTCGCTTGGAGACGATTTTGGATATACCCTAGGCATCGAGTTAGCCGAGAAGTTTAAGGAGGCAATCGAAGAACCCGTTCTTGGCCTTGCAACACTTCCTGATGAGCCAGAACTGGCTGAGCTGCGTAGGAGGATAAGAGAGTTTAGAAAGGCTGTTGATATACTCATGCTCTTTAAAGAAACCGAGGATCTTGAGAAGAGAGTCATCGAATCTCTAAATCTTCTGGCTTTAGTTGGAGAAATAGATTTGAAGAAAAGACAGGCCGGAGAAGTAGTCGTTGACACGTCCGATGTATTCAATGCCTTAATAAAAGAGGGTGTTTCGGCGATTGGAACAGCAACAAGAAGGTTGCCCCCACTCTTAATAAGAAAAATATTGATGAGGAAGGATTATCAGATAAAGGGGATCAGGTCGCAGAGAATGATTGACATGCTGAGGGAGGCTTGTGAGAACCTGAGTGTTGGCGCAGAAGTAGATTCGGCCAAGAGTGCACTAATCGTCTTCTCTGGAAGTCCTGAAGAAATAACCATGGATGGCCTGTTCGATTGCATCTCACTGATTGAAGAGATGGCGCCGGACGCGGAAGTAAGATATGGGGACTATCCGTGCAAATCCAGAGATATGTCGCTAGTCCTCCTTTTTTCCGGGATAACAAAGCTTAAATTTTGAAAAGCTGGATCGAGAAA
>QMZF01000245.1 GCA_003663055.1 Archaeoglobales archaeon
ATAGAAACCCTCATTGGTTAGGTCAATTCTTATAGCTTCATTCGGACACACATTGTAACATGCAAAGCATCCAATGCAGTTCTCCAAATTCTTTATGCGTGGCATATTAACTAACTATTAATGCATTCTTTAGAAATTCGAACGATTTTTTTCTTTCTAAATTAAGTCTTTTAAACACACTTTTCCAGTCAATATAGCTATCTTCTATATTTTTTAGTAGCATCCTATTGTTCGAATCTAAATTAAGAAATCTACTCTCTAAGCCAAGCATTCTTAAAAAGTCCCTAATTCTCGAAGCAGGTGCTGATGGTTCTGGATTAATTGCATAAAACGGCTTCTTAAATAGGATCGAGAAAACTAGACCATGGAAGGATGATGTTATGACAAATTCAGCATTTTCACAGAACCATAAAAACTCTCTTGGACCGCAATCGTAGAAAGATATGCCCAAGTTAGTCTGTGAATATGTAATCACATCTAAACTAAAATTCTCCGCTATTTTCTTAACGTATGGTATAATTCTTTCAGAGTTGTGAAGATCATAAACCATTACATACCCCCTCTCTGGAGCTACTTCTGGCTTTCTACTTATTTCTGATAATTCCTCCTTCTTTAACAATGCTGTGGGATCTATCACTATTTTTGCTTCTATTCCTGTACATTTTTTAATAGCCTCTAAACTTGTCCTTTCTCGAACAGAAATTGCCGTAAATTCAGGAAGAAATTTCCTAAAAATCCTACATGCCCAAATAGGGATTTCTTCTCCCACACTGGCAGCATACGATATTTTTAATCCGTTATTTGTAGCTAAGAGATACGCTTTTAACCGACCTTCATCCATCAACCAAGGGCTCCATACTAAATCCGAGCCCACCACATAGATATCATAAACCGAATTCAATTCTCTCAAATCTTCAAAACTATGATAAGTCTTCTCTGTAAAAATCATGAATTGCTGTTTAAACTCTTCGAATTTTTGGAATCTTTTTAGGGACAATTGAGAACTTTCTAAACTTTTTTCTTTCATCAAAATCTTTAACACCCGATTAGAGAGTCTCTTCAAAATGTATGATAGCCCTCTATCCCTTACCAATTTCCATATGCTTCGTATTCGGTGTCGTAAATTGTATGCAATGGGAACAAAATCAATTAGCTCCGTCTCATAACCCATTGTTGATAAAACTTTCTGCAGAGCATAAGCCTGAAGCACTGCTCCATAATTATTGTTGTAGCCCCTACCTGTGAGGGTTAAAAGAGCCAATTTCATCGAACTCATCTTAAAACCCTCCAAGCGATCAGAAAAACAAGCAAATAGATGAAGCCTTAAAGGAGGAGGGAGGTCTTTCTCTTTGAAATCTAAATACGGATGTATGCTATTTTCAGTTTATTTTTCAATACCCTTTCCAGTTTTTACATGAGAGAACAACAATTCTGCTCTATTCCTCATTTTACATCCCATTTTTCTCTTAATCCATCCAAATAACCCTTTTTCCGAATTTTTGCAAGCATATAATTGTAGAGAAATAACTTAAGACCCTTGATTCCTAATTTACGCAGTCCATACCAACCTGCATATAAAGAAGCTAGAAATGGATAAAATTTCGAAGTAATTAATCCATTTTCTATTCCGTATTTTCTTTTAAATTTTGCAGCGGTAAAACCGTCTCTATATGCTTTCTTCCTCCATTCATCTATCGTATAACCTGCATTGTGGAATACTTCTATTTCGGGATCATAAACCACTTTCTTTCCTGCTAAATGGAACTTATATAATAAATCCAAATCTTCCCCCCCAAACCTAAAACTCTCATCATATAACCCAACATCATATAGCGCATTTTTCTTCACAAGCATGAATCTGTTGTGAGGAGTGTATTCACCCCAATTCACCCCTAATTTATCCCCAAAACACTTTGAAAGATAGAATCCCAGGACAGTATTTGGAAAGCGTACCCTTGCAAGTAATACATCTGCTTCGTATTTTTTCAGCTTTCTGAAAGCGTTTTCGAGAGTTTCAGGATTTAATAAGAAAATATCTGCGTCTAAGAACAAAATAATTTGCCCTTTTGAGTGTTTAATTCCCAAATTCCTTGCATACCCAAAGCCCCCAGGTTTTTCTTCTACGATTATCTTTGCACTATAGGCTCTTGCAACATCAATGGTGTTATCAGAAGATTTTGCGTCTACAACGATTATCTCAAGAGGTTTTAACGTTTGTTTATCTAAATAAAATAGGCACTTATCTAAATTTCTTCCCTCATTTTTCGTTAAAATCACAACACTAATTTCAGCTTTCATACTTATCCTCCTAAAACTTCATCAATCACTATCTTAAAGTTTCTGATGCATTTATCGGCGGAAAATTCTTCTGCCCTTTTCCTCAACACTTTCACATTAAAGTCGTAATCATCGAGTTTCTTAATCGCATTTATTAAATTCTCAACGTAGGGTTCATTAATCAAAATACCAGTCTTCCCATGTTCAATCGTTTCCCTAAAGCCACCCTCGTTTACAGCTATACAGGGCTTGCCAGCTGCCATACTCTCCACTGGCACAAAACCGAAAGGTTCATCTTTTGATGTTTGTATAGTTGCCTTGCATCTTGCATATAACTCAATTATTTCATCTCTCTCAACACCTATCCTGAACTCTACATTTTTTGGAGCACTTTTCTTTATCTTATTGAAATATTCTGAATCATAGGAGCCCGCAACAATGAGTAATCTTTCTTGAGGTAATTTTTTAAAAGCTTCAATTTGGATGTGAACTCTCTTATCAGGCGTTATTCTCTGAACTGACAGGAAAAAATTTTCTGGTGGCTTATTTCGGAACTTCTTTACATTTATCGGAGAATATATAACATCGGAATCTCTACCATAACGCAATAGTAACTTA
>QMZF01000246.1 GCA_003663055.1 Archaeoglobales archaeon
CTGATAATGACAAGTGAAAACAGGGCAAACGTGGAGGTTGCCGTTAAGTACATAACTTTCATGGTTTTCGCAACCGTCCTGTTCTTGGCCGGAGCGATGTTGCTCATATACGCCAGCAACGTTAACGCAGACATCCTCTACATCATAGGGTTCATCATGCTGATAATAGGATTGGGAATGGAGGTAGGTTGTGCTCCGATGCACGAGTGGGTTCCAGACGTTTTCGATACTGCAGATCCAATTCCGGTTTCGATCGTTGCATCGATTGCGAAGATAGTTCCGTTCGTCGTTGCGTATAAGATCCTGATCATGACCGCAAATTCACTGGTAACAGAGCTTGCATTGTTTGTAGCTTTTGTTGCAGCTGTCTCGATGTTCATCGGAAACATAGGAGCCTTAACATCCACAAAGCCAGCTAGGATACTCGCATATTCGACCGTTGCAAACATGGGATACATCATTGCTACACTGGTAGCCTTGATCGACCTGAACTGGATATACTTGGCATTCGCTGGAGCCTTATTGCAGTTGATGGCCAACGCGTTTGGAAAGATTGGATTCTTTGTATCGATAAAGGAGAATGGAGCTTCGACATATCTGATGTACACCCTTGCATTCTCATTCATAGGAATGCCTCCTCTCATCGGATTCTGGGGTAAGCTGTTCATACTGCTTTCGTTGGTTAAGGTTGGCTATATCTGGCTTGCGTTGATCTTGGTTATAAACTCGGCCATGTCTGTTCCATATTACGTAAGGCTTGCAAGGATCCTCAGCAAGCCGACGATTCCCAGTTTGGTCAATGCAATAGTTTTAATTACAGTAGCGTTGACATTCATAACGATCGTACCACCTAGTTGGTTTATCGATATGGCCAGGGCAATAATAGGGGGTGTTTGAAGTGTCGCTGGTTGAGAATGCGATTGCAGTTGCGTTGCTGATCATAGTATGTCTGGCCATAGATGGAATAATGGTACTTCTCATCAAGTTCATCCCGATGAAGAGACCGACACCTGTAAAGAGGGAAAGGTACGAATCCGGACACATACCAACGATTCCATCAAAGTACACGTTGCCGATGCAGTACTTCGGCTATGTCTTCATGTTCATGGCCTGTGAACCCATACTAGTTCTGTTATTGCTTTTCATGGCAAATCCAAACGTTTTCACGATACTACTTACTCTGCTCGCCTTCATACTGCTACTCCCTGCAATTTACGTGTCTTATCGATACTCGTTGGATATAGCGTATGGGGTGAGGTGGTAGCCATGGGTAGTGAGGATGTTGAATTCCTTCATTCCGGCCTCCTTTCACAGATAAAGAAATGGGGAACGAAATGGAGCCTATGGCCAGTTCACTTGGTTACCGCTTGCTGTGGTGTTGAGTTAGCTCACGCTTACGCTTGTGGCTACGATGCGGAAAGGATAGGTAGTCTGAACTACGGTATCTGCAGACAGACAAATCTGATAATCGTCGAAGGAGCTATAACGAGGAAGATGGCAAAGGTTTTGAGAATCACGTGGGAGCAGATGCCAAATCCGAAGTTCGTGATAGTGATGGGAGCTTGCGGTTTGAAGGGAGGTCTATTCTGGAACAGCTACCACATGGTTAGACCGTCCGAAGTCGTTCCGGTAGATTACTTCGTGCCTGGATGCCCTCCAACGCCTGAAGCCTTGATTAGGGCTATAGTCCAGCTTCAGGATAAGATCATAACTGGAGAGGCTAAGAACTCGGCTGAATTTAAAGAGGTAGATCTTGGAAAGCTTCTGGGAGTCGTTAAGGAAGCTAAACCTAAGAAACCACCTAAGTCTCCGAAGAAGGTAGAACCAAAGCCTGAGATAGTGATAGACAAAGCCAAAGAGGTAGAATGGGAGTTTGGGCAGAAGTTGGTTGAAGAGCTTCAGAGGGAGTTGGTGGGATTGTTCGATTCGATAACGATCACAGATGTGAACAGGATCTGCATAAGGGTTAAACCGGACAAGCTTCTATCGGTTGCTAGCACCCTTGCAGACAGATTTGATCATGTCAAATCCGTGAATGTCATAGATGTTCCCCATGAGAACAAGTTCATAGTTGAGTATGTCCTCTCAAGCTACAGCATTAAGGAGTTGATGCCCGTTCTGATAAATCTGGCTACTGAAATTCCGAGGAATGATCCTAAGGTTCCAAGCTTAGCTGGGATATTTCCGTCGGCCGATTACATGGAGAGAGAGATGCATGAACTCTTCGGCGTTTGGTTCGAAGGGAACCCGTGGATGGGAAGGAATTTCCTACTTTCACCGGATACTCCAAAGTGTCCTCTTAGGAAGGATTTCAAGCTTGAGGAGGACAAGTACGTTTTGGAGGGTTGATTATGGAAGAGAAGGAGTTTGCTTTGGATGTTCCAGTTCAGCCCCCCAAGGAGTATGAATCTTTATTCTTACCCCTTCCACCGGAATTTGTTGAAGACGCTTACAGAAAGGATGAGTTTGTGATATTGGTAGGTCCTCAGCATCCCGGCAGTGGTCACATGCGATTGATAGTTCGAGTTAAGGGAGACGTAATCACCGAAGTTATTCCCGACCCCGGTGACGTTCACAGAGCTATAGAGAAGTTGGCCGAGACAAAGCTATTCGTTCAGAATATTCCGTTGGTTGAAAGACCTGCAATAATGGACTGTGCAAATATGAGCTTGGGCTACGTTAGAGCTATCGAAAAGGCCATGGATATCGAAGTTCCACCTCGTGCCAAATACATAAGAACGATTTTGGCAGAGTTATGCAGAATTGGAACTCATCTATACGATGCTGGTATTTTATCGGTCTTTATAGGGCATACGACCGGCTTCATGTGGCCTTTCGGTTTGAGAGAGTACATATGTGAGGCCATATGCAGGATATCAGGTGCAAGGGTTA
>QMZF01000247.1 GCA_003663055.1 Archaeoglobales archaeon
CAGAATCCCCTGTCAACAAACCATTTCCGGCCTATTTTCGCAGTATTTCAGAATCTCTTCCAAGAAAAACGTAAGCTTCAAAATTCCTTGCGTTCAGAAGCCCATATAGCTAGACGTTCTTTTTGGTATCGACGTCTATAGCAGCCCGAGGTTAGCTTCTTCTCGGCTTTTTAATTTACTAACTGACTGTGTGATCACATAAATAAATGCCGTATTATCTCAACGGAGCATAGATTAACAAGATCATAGAAAGTTATACCCAGTTTATGGCTTAAATACTCAATGCAATTTGCTAATACAGCCATAAGCAGAATAAAGCCGTTGTTGCTTCTTTCACTTCTTAAATAATTTCCTTCAAGCTTTAAAATGAACTTATCCCTTCTATGCTTCTCTTCAATCCATATTCTCTTCAGATATTCTTTTATTATATTTTCAGGCTTCTTCTTCCAGTCCGTTGAAACTAAGTAGTAGGGTTCCTTTTTATCTTCCATCAAGCATTTTACTATTTTTACTCTGCCGACTCCAGGAACGTTTACAACTTTAGATGCAAGAAAGAACTCCTTTCCTTCAATAGTCCTCTTGCAAAGCTTCTCATCTTTAAAGAGTTCTTCTATCCTGAACTCTCTACCAAATACCTCTACTTTAAGGTTCTTCTTTATTCTGGTGGTTTTATTTCAGTGTAGATGGTATATACTCCTTTATCTGTGAAAAGACAGCAGTTTATTTGTTCTTGAAGATATTTCATAGCATCTCTTTGCATAGTTCCATCTAAGCTTAGCAGAATATACTTTATCGCTGTAACGCTTTAGCAGCGTTGAATCTAATATTGCTGTTAGAGCTTTTCTACCATCTAAAATGTTAGGAAGCAATTTAAGCTGGTTAAAAAGCAAATCCTCAATTTCTATTAATCTTTGAATGTTTTTGATTATTGTTGTTCTATCTTTCTTTATTATGTCCTCTGATATGCTTTTAATCGTCTTGATTATAGTAAATGTTCTTATCAGAGAATAGGCAGTTAATCTTTCTGCAATGTTGAATCCAAGTTCGTTCAGTGATTCTGCCATTGTTTTATGAAGTAAGTTTAGTATAGATGTTTGTTGGTTCTCTAATTCGTATTTGCAGTTCATGGGTAACTTTTGTTAAGATTATATAATAAATTGTTTTCATTCACACTGCCAGTACTAATAAAAAATTTTCTAGAGAATAACAAAATAATAATATTTTCAACTCCAAAGATTAAAATCCAAAAGAGTAACTACTCCTCTACCAAAACTTGCCTCGCTATCTCTTTCATATCCTCGCTGCTTTTCTTTAAAGCAACCTTCTTTAGTTCATCTATATTTTCCTTCAGAAGCTTTTCATCTTTGCTCGCTTCCTTGTTTTTTCCCTTTCTTTCAAATGCTCTCCAATCAAACGTCCTCATACACACCACTGTTTATCTGTTAGTCTCTGGGCCTATTAATCACTTTTGGATGAAAGCTGATTATCATGTATTATTTTGACTATTCTACCTAATTTTCTTGTTTTAATCGACAGAATCTAAACAAAAATGGACAGAAATATATACTGATAATTAAGCTGCTTTTATGGATCTCTATCAGTTTATGCTAGCGTATCAGGACGTTTTCAATCCAAGGTACTTTTTGCTGCTTTCTGCTATTTTAATCGTCTTTTACGACTGGAAAAACTCTTATCAGAGCATCAAGCACCTTTTTGGGAGATTTACTGTAATTAGTACGAGCTACTTAGTTGGTATTAGAACGATGGACATTCTACTGCAGCATGTAGCCGGATCGAATCCAGATTTTCCACAGTATCTCGAAGACTTCTCTGCAATAGCGGGCATGGTGCTCGGCTTAGCCCTATGTATAGCACTATGGAAGGTTCTTGGTTATGGCAGAGAAGTAATGTGTGGAGCAATAGGCTTAATCGCCGTATCGATACCGTACTCGGTAATCTCGTACTTCTGGAACATTTCTGGACACGTTACTTTTACCGTCGCTCCAGTGGCATATCTCGTTGCTCTGGATAAGCGCCTAATTCCTCTTTACACAATTCCCGCAGTTATGGTTCTAAACAGGCCTATTGTCGGAGCTCATAACATTGCACAAAGCGTTGCTGGCTTTATTCTTGGAACCTTGCTGATGATCGCTGGAATTTGGTGTTATAGGTGTGGGAAATGCACCACGCGCTAAGATTCTATTCCTCAAATCAGGAGTTTGTAATCCGGTTTTACATGTTCGGAGCGAAATTCACAAAGCTACCAGTTATTGGGCGACTTGTAAGGGCTTTTATGAAGTGGTATGCACTGACTCAGCACTCAGCCTATATCTTAACGCCGGATGAGGCAAAGAGGGTTATAGATGCAGCAACGAATGTTGCGGTGGGAGACTGCAAGTGCAGAAAAGTTTTCAGGAACTGCGACAACCCTATAAGGACGGACATAGTTATCGGAGTTGGCTACGACGTTTTTACGGAGGTTAGAAGGGAGGAATACAAGAAGATAAGTAAGGAGGAGGCTAAGCGGATAATTGATGAGTGCAGCGAAAGGGGACTTGTGCAGAGCCTTGTAAAGTGCAGAGGGGAAGTCTATGCAATCTGCAACTGTTGCACATGTTGCTGCGTCCCGCTGAGGCTTAGGAGAGATTACGGTATAAGGGAAGTGTGGAAAAGGGATAAAAACGCCGTTAACAAATTTTTAAATTCTGTTGAGCGAAGAACGGATAGTGGCCAAACAGGATAGAACAATGCGCAACACTCTCTGCAATACTTTTATAAATCCTTTTCAGTTTGCGAATGAAAGGTGGTGGCAATGGAGTTCAAGGTCGTCATTTCGGATCCAGAAACCGGGAAAGCTTATCAGAAGGTCGTGAGTGGAGCGAA
>QMZF01000248.1 GCA_003663055.1 Archaeoglobales archaeon
TATAGTTTTTGATTTTGATCTTCTGAGTTTCTCATTTGTTCTAAGTAAGGTTTAGCTTGCTTTTTCTTCAAGGAAATTGTTTTTCTCTATTTTTAATTTATTGTAAAATAAGGAGACGTAAAAATTTAAAAGAAAACAAGAAAAACTAAGATATTTATTTAAGAGTCCCAAGTATGCTTTCTTTGAGGGGGCTAAGAGTGCCGAGTTGGAGAATCCATAATAAGTGGTGCCAAACCTTAGGCGTGAAAGAAGACATTTGTAAAGAGATTAATAAAATCATAGACTTCCTCCACATGACGTAGAGGACAGACTCAAAGAGAAATGGTTAAGAGAGGCTTTTGAATCTGGAATGCCAAAAGACTATCCTATAATAAGGTTAATCGAATCAGGCTTTATCGGACTGCCTGACGTTTATAAGAAGCTAATTACAGAATTAACTGAAATAGCGCGTAAGTTCGGAGAAGATGTTTATGTTGTGTGGGTATTAACGACCATCATGCAAAAAAGGGACAAATAAAAAAGAAGATTTGCAAAATTAGAGGATTTAAAAGAATTAATTGAAAAAATTAAAAATTACAAGATTTAATTGTCACAAAAATACACGATCTTCTCCTATAGCTACTAACTACTACCAATTGTTAAGTCCTTGTTCTGCCCATGGCAAAGATTTTTCTATGCGTACTGCAACGTTGTTCACCACAATCTATTTAAAATCCAGCTTTCTTATAATTATTATAATTAATTAGGAGGCTATGCTCAATGGAAAGTCTAAAAGAGAAACTAAGAAAATCAGGCAAAGTTTTCTTAGTCGGCATAGCCGGTGATAGCGGTTCTGGAAAGACTACTTTTGCAAGCGCCATAAGGAATTTACTCGGCAGAGACATCGTTTCAAGCATAACCCTTGACGACTATCACGTTTACGACAGGAAGACGAGATGGAAGCTCAAAATAACACCTCTGCATCCCGAAGCAAACAACCTCAAGCTCGTTGAAACTCATCTCATGCTGCTAAAGAATGGGGAAACAATAAGAAAGCCAACCTACGACCACAAAACGGGAACATTTGGTGAGTGGGAGGATTTCGCACCGACTCCAGTCGTTATAGTCGAGGGTTTGCATACTTTATACGATGGGTTGCGAGATTACCTCGACTTCAGAATTTTCGTTGATCCTGCCCGCTACATAAAACGCAGGTGGAAGATAAGGAGAGATGTAGAAGAGAGGGGCTACAACAGACAGAAGGTCGTTGAAGAGATAATCAGGAGGGAATCGGATTACAAGCGGTACATAGATTTCCAGAAGATTTATGCCGATGTTGTAATCAAGATATTTCCTACTAGTCTCCAAAGCGTCGAAAGGATAACGTACCTTACCGAAATGCCACCCGAGCTTTACAAGGTTAGGTTGATTCTCAAGAGTGGAGACTTCGTGCCTACAGAACCAATAAAGCTCGATATCGATCTATCAGCATTTGTGAGGGCGAGCGAGAAGGACTTTGCCCTTGGCTTCTTCTCCGACTACTACTACGAAAAGCCCGCAAGCTTCATAGACATCGATGGTCTGATGAATGTCGAGCTTTTTTCAGCGTTGCTGGACATTCTTAAGCGAGAAGTTGGAGCGGATGTGGAGTGGAAGACGAATGCTTATGTGAATGCAATAGAGGTTGCCAAGCTCCTCATCTGCTGGAGATTTCTCGAACTTATAAAGTCAAGATTGGAGGCTGAAACATGAAGAGGTTGGTTATAAAGGACATAGAAAAGTGTGTTGGTTGTGGAATGTGTATGTACGCCTGTTCGAGGAGGAAAGGAGAAGCTGGTATAGACTCATCTGGAATTCTAGCTGTAAGCCTTAGTGGCTTTGAGAGGGGTGCAACTGTCATCTTCTGCAGGGCGTGCATCGAACCTCCCTGTGTCCAAGTATGTCCAACGAATGCCTTAAGACCGAGAAAGGGCGGAGGTGTTGTATATAACGAAAACGACTGCATAGCATGTGGAAATTGCATAGATGCATGCACGATTGGAGCTATATTTAGAAGGCAAGACGGAAAACCGGCTGTCTGCATACACTGCGGTTACTGTGTGAACTACTGCCCACACGGCGTTCTCGGCTTTGAGGAAGTAAGAAAGGAAGTTGAAGGAGAGGTGAAAGCATGCTGACGAAGGTCTTAACGATCGATCTCTCGCGATGCAGGTATAGCATCGAGGATAGAAAGGATCTCTTCGAAGAGTGGCTTGGTGGTGTAGGCGTTGCCGTTCAACTTTTAAAGGAGAATATGGATATAAAGGCCGATCCGCTGAGCGAGGAGAACGTTATAGTTTTCGCTGTAGGGCCACTAACGTCAGCGTATCCTCTTGCATCAAAGACCGTCGCCCTATTCAAGAGTCCGCTAACGGGAAACCTCGGTGAAAGCCACGCTGGCGGAAGAACGGCAACGAGTATAGCAAACGCTGGATACGGGGCCATAGTAATAAAGGGAAGAAGCAAGAAGCCCGTTTACGTTGTAATAGATAACAGCAAAGTGCACTTCAGAGATGCCAGGGTTATTTGGGGAATTGAGGATTCGCTCATAGTTGGAAGGATCATCGCAGAAAAAGAGCATGGTAGGGGTACAAGGACTGTAATGAGAATTGGTGGAGGAGGAGAAAAGCTTGTAAGATATGCGTGCGTTACAACGGAAACCTACAGACACTTCGGCAGGCTTGGATTGGGAGCTGTTTTCGGCTCCAAGAACCTCAAAGCAATCGTCATCAACGGAAGGGGTAGCAGGAAAGTTACGGATAGAAAGGCATACAGAGAGATCTACGACGAGATATTCAGGCTGGCAATTGAGTCCGATGCCATGAAGAAGTACCACCTGTTAGGCACAGCCGTGAACGTTAA
>QMZF01000249.1 GCA_003663055.1 Archaeoglobales archaeon
CCACTGCCATTACACCTATGACTATTCCAACGATTGCGAGTATACTTCTAGCCTTGTTTCTCATGAGGTTTCGCTTCGCAAGCTGGAAGTACATTTTCTCCCCAGACTTCCCATTAATCAAACTCGCTCTAAATTTATAATGCTAATCTACGAGCACACCGTCCACTATTCTTACCACGCGCTTGGCGAAGGCAGCAATTGCTGGATCGTGTGTTACTACTACAACAGTTACTCCCTCTCGATTCAGTTTGCTTATGATCTCCATCACGGCTTTGCCACTCCTCGTATCGAGATTGCCAGTGGGTTCATCGCACAGCAGGATCGAAGGTTCGTTGGCAAGAGCCCTCGCAATAGCCACACGCTGCTGTTGTCCACCACTCAATTCCATTGGCCTCCTGTGCATCTCTTCCTCAAGTCCTACAAGACTGAGGAGTTCCTTAGCCCTTTTTTCCCTTTCTGATTTCGCCACTCCTCTGAATATCATTGGCAGTTCCACGTTTTCAAATGCGGTGAGTGTGGGAATGAGGTTGTACTGCTGAAAAATAAAGCCTATAGTGTCTCTTCTTAGTTCTGTAAGCTGTTTATCCGATAAATTCGCTGTGTCGACGCCGTTTATGATTACCCTCCCCTCCGTTGGCCTGTCGAGGCAGCCTATGAGATTTAGCAGTGTTGACTTTCCGCTGCCTGAGGGGCCCATGATTGCTACGAAATCTCCCCTTTCCACACTCATTGTAACCCCATTGAGGGCGTAGACTTTAGACACACCAGCTTCGTAAATCTTT
This sequence comes from Archaeoglobales archaeon, assembly GCA_003663055.1. Taxonomy (GTDB): domain Archaea; phylum Halobacteriota; class Archaeoglobi; order Archaeoglobales; family Archaeoglobaceae; genus Archaeoglobus_C. Next base: position 783 of record QMZF01000249.1, read on the forward strand.
CTGACGTTCTGAAGCTCTATGACTATTGATTTCATTTTCTCCTTATCCAAGCTAAACCTGCAATCGCAATTATGGCAACAAACACGACTACTGAAATTGTAATTATCGCTGGGTTTGTTTCAGCTTCAAACTCCTGTTTTTGCGGTAGCTTAACTGGCATGACTTCCTCAATCCTTTCACCGAGCTCGTTGTTCCACGTCACGATTAGATGCGGAGTTGCCGATGTTACGTTTTCTACTGAAAACTCGAACGTATCGAAGTCTGATGGCTCTATTTTGCCAAGATAATAGGTCTTTATAATTCCATCACTTTGAATAGCGAGCATGACGTTGTAGACAGTGCTTTTGCCGCTGTTGCTAACATCGCCGGAAATTCTTAGGTTGCGATTCCACTTTACCTCCAAGTTGCTAATCGAGATTGCTTTTTCTTCAAGAACCTTAAACGAAACCCGTTTCTCCATAGAGTAAATGTTATTAAGTGCATCTTTGAACTCCACGCGAATGTAGACGTCTTGTTCTCCCGGATATTTTGCAGTACATAAAAACTCAATAGATCTGCTTTCCATACTGCTCAGGCTTGCAATCTGGGATTTTTTCGAGAAGTTCTTCAAGCTTGCAGTTACTTCTATGCTGTAGATAGCATCATTTCTCAAGTTTGTGAGTTCAACTCTAATGGGTACGACATCTTCTAAACATACGGCATCATACGGAAGTGAAACGTTCAGCAGCACACCCTTGCTCTCTCTGTATTCGGGCATAATCGTTTGGATCACTTCGTGATAGTTTTCACCGTTGTAAAAACTTACCCTAAACTTAAGTTCTTTTTCTTCAGACGCGTAATACGTGAAGGATCCCTCGGAATCCGTCAGATATATTATTTTGGGCTCTGCATCAAAAAGAGGCTCAACCTTCAAGTTGCTAACGCCAATCGGGTCGGAAATTGTAAACGTTACTGTATTAACTTCGTTTAACACTATTGCAGAGTTTAAAACGATTTCCGGTGTTAAATCCCTGACGTCAACGAGGATTAACTGATTTAGCGTTCCATTTGTTGTGTAAATGCGAGCTTCGACGGAGTACAAACCTTCCTCGTTGGCATAAATTCTGAATGGCAATTCGTAACTCCCGCCTGAGGGAATGTATCCTATGGAGGAGACGCTTTTTGGCTCAACCTTTAGATCAGAAAAGAAAGTAACGCCTGTGACTTTGATACTCGCAGTTCCTTTGTTTGTGAGGGTCAGAATACCACTTGCAGTATCTCCGGGTAGTAAAATGCTTGGTGTGAGATCAACGCTTGCAGTAAGTTGGGCTGAAGCTGGAGTAATGAGAGTAACAAGGGTTACAAGTATAGGTAAAAATAGCAAAGACTTTTTCATGTTCTGACACCTCTTATACTGGTTAAAAGTTTTTCTTTGACTTTGAAGTTTCGATCACCCTCATCGTCTTTGCACACCTTGTTTAACCACACACCTACTTGCTGGATTTAATCACCTCTTCCGCGATTTTTAGAGTTACGTTCGCCTCGATCCATGCAGCAATTACGATTAAAATGATAGATATTAATGCCATCGTGAGGTATTCTTTTATGTCTTCTTTCGTTAGAACTTGCTCCTTTTTCCCGGCTAGATAACGGATAATTTCATAGGGAATTTTGAAACCTGCTGCTCCTGCCATGATTATGGCGGGGATTTCGAATATGCCGTGTGGGACTACTAGGAGGAGAGTAGTGAACCCCAACCGTTTTCGTATACTTCATATGCTATGTATACTAAGTTCGAACTGCCTGCAAGCGCTATGGGGGTTATTGCCATCCCTGCCATAGCCAGTACTCCTAACAGCGCTAAAACTTTCACAACTCTCTCGTCTTCCACCGCAAACCCGTACATCACCCCTTACCCTTGTGTCATGCTTCGACTTGACTCTTTCCATTCTCCTTATTTAAATTTTTCTTTTTCTGTTTTTTTTTTCTTGACAGAAAATGATAAAGATTAAATATTGACTGGAGACAGCCACAACTATGCAGCTTATAACGAATCCCGACAATTTCTTTGCTAAAATGGTGCGAGAAGATGTAAGAATTAGAA
>QMZF01000250.1 GCA_003663055.1 Archaeoglobales archaeon
AATATAAAGTATAAATACTCTGAACTTCTTCCTTTCTTCCTGAAATTGACTGTTATCGAGCAAAAGACGGACTCAAGCTCCTTTCTCCAAAACATGCCTGAATTTAAAGCCCAAACGATTTAGAGCGTCTTTGTACCATGGCCCTTTATCAAGAATGATTTCTTCAACCTCACACATTCCAAGCACTTCTTTAAGGAAAGAATAGGCCGTCAATGCATTCCTTGCAGATAAATCAGATGGATGATTTTATTCCTTTCTATGTCCAAAGCAGCGAAGATAACACTCCATTGTATTCAAAATTTATCAACAGCTACTCTTGATATTACAAGCTTTTTGACCTCCTCTCCCCTTTCGGACTCAAGAACGCTTTGAACTTCTCTATCTAGTAGTGAACAGTAGGACTTTCCAATGTTGATATTACAACCAAGAATAAATTTATCTTTCTCATTTTGCCCCAGTTAAATCTAGCGAATTTTAAATTTTTTCTTTTTTGCAGCTAAAACGCCAAAGATTTAAAAATCGTCAATAAAGTTCAGGATTAATAATGGTGATGTTATGAAAATTGGTGTCTTCATCTGTCACTGTGGCTTAAATATAGCGGGCAAGATTAACGTTAAAGAGCTTGTTGAGTACGCGAAAGAGCTTGGAGCAGCGTATGCCGTTGATCTGGACTACGCTTGCTCGGAAGTTGGCCAAGAGGAAATTGCAAAGGCAATAGTTGAAGAGAAGCTCGATTCAATAGTTGTTGCTGCGTGCAGCCCGAAACTTCACGAAACAACGTTTAGGAGAGTTGCGGCAAAGGCGGGAATGAATCCGTACATGGTTACAATAGCAAACATAAGAGAGCAGTGCTCCTGGGTTCATTCCAGCAACGAAGCGCAATTAAAGGCCAGAGATTTAATTCGAATGGCTTTTGCAAGGGCAATGCATTCAAAACCGTTAAAGAGAAAGAGGGCAAGAATAAGAAGGAGCGTTGCGGTTATAGGTGGAGGCATTGCAGGAATAGAAGCCTCGCTAACGCTGGCGAAGGCCGGGATAAAGGTGTATCTCGTGGAGAAAAAGCCAACGATTGGCGGGCACATGGCATTGCTTAACGAGGTGTTTCCCACCAACGACTGTTCAATATGCATTCTCGCCCCGAAGATGAACGAGGTATGGGAGAACGAGAACATCGAAGTATTAACAAATTCAGAAGTTGTAAGCATAGCGGGCAGGGTTGGAAATTTTAGGTTAAAGGTGATAAAGCATCCCCGCTATATCAACGAGAACTGCAAGGGCTGCATAGATGACTGCTCATCGGTCTGCCCGGTAGAAGTTTTCGACGGCTTGGGAATAAGGAAGGCAATATACATGCCTTTTCCTCAAGCTACACCTTTCTACGCTGCAATTGATTGGGAAAACTGTATCAGGTGTGAACTCTGCGCTAAAGCTTGCAAGCCCAACGCCGTTGACTTCAGTCAGAAGCAAGAGGAGATCGAAATAAACGTAGGGGCAATAATAATTGCAACTGGCTTCAGACCCTTCGATGCAAGAAAAAAGCCGGAATACGGCTATGGAAAAATTAAGAACGTTATAACGAGTTTAGAGCTCGAAAGGTTGCTGTCCGCGAGCGGGCCAACGATGGGAGAGCTGGTAACAAGAGAAGGAAAAAGACCGGAAAAAGTAGCGTTCATACAGTGCGTTGGTAGCAGAGACGTGAAAACAAACCCCTACTGTTCTAGGGTGTGCTGTATGGCAAGCATTAAGAACGCAATCATACTTAGGGAGCGCTTTGGAATAGACGTTGCGATATTCTACACGGATATAAGGGCGAGTGGAAGAGGCTACGAGGAATACTACAGGCGAGCGATGGATGAAGGCGTGCGCTTTGTTAGGGGGATAGTCGGTAGTTTATACGAAAAAGATGGAAGAATAGTTGTTAGATACGAAGACACCTTACTCTGCAAGGTTTTCGAAGAAGAATTCGACATGGTTGTGCTTGCAATAGGCATGGAAGGAACGGGTGTGTTTTTAAGCGGGGAGGACGGATTTGTAGAGGTTGCGCATCCAAAGCTCAGACCTGCTGAAACAAGCGTGAAGGGAATATTTGTAGCTGGAGCGGCAAGCGGGCCAAAGGATATACAAGAAAGTGTCTCCTCAGCTGGTCTTGCAGCAGCAAAGGCTATGCAGCTCATACATTCCGGGGAGGAGGAGTTAGAACCCTTTAACGCCTACGTTATTGAGGATAAGTGTGTTGGCTGTGGATTGTGCAAGGATGTATGCAGATTTAACGCCATAAGCCTTGACGGGAAGGCAAAGATTGATGCAAACGCATGCGCTATGTGCGGTGCCTGCTGTGCAGCCTGCCCTGAAGATGCCATAGACATGGGCTTCTTTAGCGAGGAGCAAGTAGTAGCAGAAATCGATGCGCTAACTCAGGAGAAAAATGCTGAACCGCTCGTTCTCGCCTTTGCTTGCTGGTATTGTGGTTATTCCGCCTTTGACCTGGCAGGAACCCTTAAACTCAAGTATCCGGCAGTGAGGGTTATCAGGGTGCCGTGTTCCAGCAGAGTCGATCCAGATTGGATATTGAGAGCTTTGGAGAATGGCGTTGACGGCGTTACCGTTGTTGGATGCAGACCGTCTGAATGTCACTTTGGTGTGAACAGCATAGCGATGCAAAGAATCGACAGGCTGAATGCAGCGCTCGAGTGCCTTGGAGAGAGTGGGAGAGTGAGAGGCATATGGTGTTCTGCCGGGGATGCGAGAAAGCTTATAACCGAGCTTTCAAGCTTCGTTGAGGAGCTAAGAAGGCGTGAAGAAAATGAAGCCTGAAAGAAGAGCAGAAGTTGAAGAAAC
>QMZF01000251.1 GCA_003663055.1 Archaeoglobales archaeon
AAGATGTAACAGCACCAAAAAATTAAAGTTCAAAAATTATTTTCTGAATATGCGTCACTCCTTCTTTCTGTACACTGCAATAACTGCCAATACGAACAAGAATCAGAGCTAACACTTACTCATGCCCTCCTTTCTCTTCAACCCTTACATAGAAGTACTCCGTCTCTTTTTGCTCATCCCCTCCAAATCCTTAGAGGTAATTTCAACAGCCATTCTGTACTTCGTGCCCGGCTCTTTAAGTTGAATTACGAGAACTAGTTCAGAATTCATAACGTACAGGTCAAGAATTACCTTCTACCCCTTTCCAGTTCGTATCGTAATAGCAGCAGAAGATGTCTCGAAAAATAATTGAATCATGTCCTCCGTAATTAAGCTGCTAAAGTCGATTTCGCCTTCTTCACGATTCTTAAATGTTCTTCCCCTTAGACAGTATAATCATTTCAGCAGCGTTTTGAGGGGCTCACCGTAACCACGAGTTCGGCTGCGTAGGCAAAGAGATGTGAAGAGCAACCATAATGGCGATAGCAATCCAAGACTTCAAGCTTTTTTCACACCCATTATGTCTGGTCTCGTGGATGCTACGTACGTAACAACTCCTGCCGCAAATGCCGCAACGCTCCTATTGGAACCTGAAATAGCCCTGTAAACGAAGTAACCGAAAACGTCAACGATTGCCATGTTCCAAACGTTTGCTCCAAGGCAATTTATTCCGCCATTGCCAAAAATGAGGCACTGATAATGAGTGCAGCAGTCATTGCGAGATGTCCAGCGTAGGGGGCCAAGCATGATGCCAGCAGCTCCTCTAACGAAGTGGGCTGAATTACCGCCTAGAATGGGGTTCAGCATCTGAACTGCAAATATCGCTGCTACAACCATACCAGCAGTGGAGCTTTTACTTTCCGTCCGGTGCTAATTTTCAGATCGCTAAGTGTTTTAAAGATAGTATTAATAAAAAATAAAAATGCTTGAGATTTTAAAAATATCTAACGGTCTACTCGGACTTGTTTTCAGGCAAATCCCATCTGCTCCTCGGATCTCCTTTTATGTACTTTTCAATTAGTCTGTTCTCGAGCTCAACGTCAAATAGATTTGCTATGCTTAACAACATGAAAAGTACGTCAACTAGTTCCTCCTCAATATCCTTTTTCTCACCCTTTCTAACAGCTTCAGCCAGCTCGCCAATTTCCTCAAACAATACGGCAAGGAGGAAAAGAGGACCAGATTTTGCATCAACCTCGTAATACTTTTCCTTTAAGATGTCTTGGAGCTTCTTTAAATTCATCCGACCACCTATAGCTTCTTGACCATGTACTCAAACTTCTTTCTATAACCGAACCTTCTGTAGTATTCTCTGACACCGACACCACTTATGACAGCTATTCTATCGTATTTTTCCTTTGCAATTTCTTCAGCTTCCCTTAACAGCTTTTCTCCAAAGCCGCGGTGCTGGAAAGCTTCGGTATCCCTGCCTCCAATTGGAACGGCCTTTCCGTAGACGTGTAGCTCTCTAATAAGGGCGGCATCTTTCAGCGCGTCGATGAACGGCTCATGCGGAAACCTGAGCCTTATGAACCCAACGAGTGCATCGTAATCAGCCAGTTCGTAGGATATGAAGTACTCCACACCCTTTGATGCCTTGTACTTCCTCACAACCAGCTCTGCCTGTTTTTCTATTTCGTCGCTTGAAAGTTTAACTCCGAGTCTTCTCAGCTTGTGTCCAACTTCTCTGCATCGAATGCAGCGACACTCGTAGCCGTACTCCTTCAGCTTTTCATGGACGAGCTGCCTTATATTGCCTTTTTCAAGACCTATTGCATGCTTTACAGGAATATCGCGCTGTATTCTCTGCACTCTCACCCACTCTGGCAGATAGCGCTTTGCTCTGGCTATGAGTTCGACGACCTCCTCGGTAGTATAGGGCCTGTACTCTCCAGCTTTCCACCACTCGTAGAGTTCTGTTCCTTCAACGACGAGCGTTGGATAGATTTTGAGGTAGTCGGGCTTGAAGTTCTCGTTCGAGAAGAGCTTTTTGAACATCTCTATATCTCTATCAAAGCTGCTGCCTGGCAGTCCCGGCATGACGTGGTATCCCACCTTGAAGGCTGAATCTTTAAGCAGCTTCGTAGCCTCAATCGAGTCGGCAACGCTATGACCCCTCCTGATCAAATTGAGTACGTCGTCGTAAACACTCTGTACACCAAGCTCGACCTTCGTTGCCCCGTAGCGGAGCATCTCCAGGATATGCTCTCGCTTCGAGAAATCGGGGCGAGTTTCAATCGTTAGACCTACGCACCTCGCTTTGGCCTTTTCGTTCTTCCTCTTTGCCTTCTCCAAATCACCTTCAGGCTTTGCACGGCTGTCAAAGCAGTTTAGAGCGTTGAAAATATCAAGTATGAATCTGTCTCTGTACTCCCTCTTCCTTGCCGGGAAGGTTCCACCCATGACGATAATCTCCACTTTGTCAACGTCGTGTCCGATTTCAGAAAGCTCCTTCAGCCTTGCACTCACCTGCTTAAACGCATCATAGCCGTGCTGCCTGCCACGCTGGGCTGCAGGTTCCAAACCAATATAGCTCTGTGGTGTGCCTATTTCAACCCCTCCGGGGCATGGAACGCACTTTCCATGAGGACATGGAGCAGGGGAGGTCATCACAGAGACCACTGCAACGCCACTTATCGTTCTCACAGGTTTGAGGCGGAGAAGTGACTTTAGCTGAACGAGTTCATTGCATTCACCAAATCTCTCTCTAAAGCTTGTGAGGATATCGGGGTCAGCAGGTAGCTTTGGCAGCCTGTACTTCCTGCTGATTTCCTTCTTGATTTTTGCGATCTCTTC
>QMZF01000252.1 GCA_003663055.1 Archaeoglobales archaeon
GATCGATACCGCTCTATTCTGTCATAAACGGGTTCTGGGTAAACGAAACTGGAAATCTCGAAATAGTAATAAGATACACACCACAAGATTGGTTCGAGTTAGGATTAAAAATATCTGGATTAACCTTCATAGATTGCATCAGCTATCTATTCTACGACAGGAGAAGAGAAAAGGGAGACAGATGGGCTAAGGAGATTGAAAGAAGATTAAGTAAAACCATATCGAAGTTTACGGCAAAAATGAGACGAAAGTGATTTAAAGTTCTGAACGAACTAAATTTTATGCCAAAGGTTATCGAAGTTATATACGAAAACGGGGTTTTTAAACCCCTTGAGAATGTTGATTTAAAGGATAAAGCGAAGCTGAAGATTGCGATTATAAAAGATAGGAAAGATGTTGTGAAACTGTACAGGGGAATTCTTGGAAAAGCGAAAGTTGAAGAACTAAAGGAGTTCGAAGAGGAGGCGTTAATGTGATAATGGTAGATACAAACGTTTTTTACAATTTTCTGTTTGAAACTGAGTTGACAGAAGAAGCAACTAAAATTTTTGAACTTGAAGAACCGCTATTCACGTCTTTTACAGTAATAAACGAAACACTTTACGTAGTTTCAAGAAAAATTGCTGAAAGAAAGTTTGATATCAGATCTTATAGGAGATTTAGAGAGTTTGTATCCGGTAACGGGTATGAACATTTCTTGGAGTTGTTGAGATCGAATAATTGCTTCTCTTGGGTGAAAAACCCTTCATGCTTAGCTTTGCTGAAGCTTACGATCCACTATGGGAAGCAAGAATATACAAAGATAGGTAAATCTCCAACTTAAAATAGAGGTAGCTTTGGAGCTGTACAAAGATGGAGAAGTATCGCTTGAAAAAGCCGCTGAAATCGCTGGTATGGGGGTAATAGAATTCAGAGAATTCGTTAGCAAAAAAATCAAGAGAGAAGTCGGTTCAAATGATGCCGAGCTGAGAAAGAGAACAGAGAGGCTGAAAAGCATGCTATGATAGTTCTTGATACCGATATACTTAGTTGTTTTGCGAAGATCAGAAAGTTCGATTTGCTCGAAAAACTCTTTAAGGCTCGTTTTATATACCCCCAAGAGTTTATGAAGAGATCTTAAGGGCAAAAGAAAAGGGATACGATTTTGTAGACTACATAATCCAGCTGGATATGTCTACGCTTTGGAAATATGTATGGGGCTGTATGCTGTGATATATGGCTAAGAGGTTGCAAACCAAACATTTTCAAACCTCACCTATTTTTTATACCATCGGTTATCATTTCAAGGAAATAAGAAACAAAGTTAGAAACTGAATTCAGGCGAAAACATGAGGGAGTTCAATCCTTTTGCAAAGCGGTGGATGAAGGGAGATAGAAGGGTAGCACTCGTTTATCCCAACCGCTACGTTGGCGGTATAGCCAATATAGGATTGCAGCAGATCTACGCGGAAGTTAACGCCATAGAGGGCTGCGTTTGCGAGAGGTTTTACTGGGACGTTTTCGAATGCAAAAGGAGTATTGAGACAGGCACCCCCCTCAACGAGTTCGACATAGCCTTTTTTTCAATTCAATACGAAGAAGACTATTTTCGTATTGCAGAGATCGTTAAGAATTTTAAAGGCGTGAAAGTCGCTGGAGGGCCGTGTGTAATGGAAAACCCCCTGCCCTTGGTGGAATTTTTTGATTATTTTTACTTTGGCGAAGTAGATGATGAAGTTCCAGAGGTTATTTCTGCCTGTGAAAGCGGTAGCGAAACCGAACACCTAAAAAAGGCTGAAAACATCGGAGAAGAGAGGGTTAAAGTTAGAAGAGCGGAACTTAACACTCACCTTCAAACGCAAATAATCGGCGAAGGGGCTTACGGAAAATGCTACCTTCTTGAAGTTGGGAGAGGATGCAAGCGAGCGTGCAGCTTTTGCATGGTGAGGCAGATCTATGCCCCGTGCAGGTGGAGGGAAGTTGAGCTCCTTCTCAGCGTGGCGGAGGAAGCAAAGAAATTTGTGAGTAAAATAGCCCTCGTTGCCCCATCCGTAACGGATCATCCTGAGATAAAGGAACTGATAGCGTCTCTGGTTGAAATGGGATTTCTTGTGTCTCCCTCATCCATAAGGGCGGATACAATAGACGAAGAGCTCATGCAGTTGCTATCGAAAAGCGGGGTTGAAAGCATAACGATAGCTCCCGAGGCGGGAAGTGAGCGGATGAGAAAGCTGTTGAGGAAGGGTATTGACGAAGAGGACGTCCTGAACGCATCCCAGCTTGCTTCGCAGCATGGAATAAGAAAGGTTAAGCTCTATTTCATGATCGGCCTGCCAAAAGAAAGCGAGGAGGATGTAAGTGCAATCGTTGAACTCTCAAAGCAGGTGAAAAGATTCGTTCCTCGAGTTACCGTCTCTATAAACCCTCTCGTCCCCAAACCCCACACACCTTTACAATGGCTTCCTTTTGGCGGAAAAGATGATGTAAAGGAAGGCTTAGCCAGTTTAAAAAAGAAAATGTCTTTCTTGAAAAAGGAGTTGCTGAAAGCAGGTATTTCGGTTAGTGTAGGCAGCGTTGACGAGTTTGCAACTCAAGCTATACTTTCGAGAGGGGGTAGAAAGATCGGAAGGGCGATTGCGATGAATAGCTTCAAATTCAAGGACTACATAGACTACCTTGGCAGAATAGACGAAGAGGAGTTGCCCTGGGACTTCATAGACCACGGCTACAGCAAGAAGAGGCTCGCTAAAGAATACGAACGTTTAATGAGTTTAGTACGCTGACATCCTTCAGGAACGGGTAGTTTTCTCTTATTTTCCACACCTCCTCAAGCTCGATTTCCTCGAC
>QMZF01000253.1 GCA_003663055.1 Archaeoglobales archaeon
CTGAACGAGTTCATTGCATTCACCAAATCTCTCTCTAAAGCTTGTGAGGATATCGGGGTCAGCAGGTAGCTTTGGCAGCCTGTACTTCCTGCTGATTTCCTTCTTGATTTTTGCGATCTCTTCCTTACTTCTGGGTTCGAGTTCGAGGATAGCTTCGGCTATCTCGATGCATGCCTTCGAATATTCGTTGATCTTGTTTATCATAACCCTGGCGTTCATTAACTTGAGAATTTAACGTGATGAATAAAAAAGGTTTGGCGGGAATTTGATCTACTGTATCACGATTCGAGTTGGTTGAGTTAAAATAATGGCCGGGTATGATCTATATTTGGCAGCAGCTAGTGATTTTGTAGTCAGAAAATGTGTTTTCGATTTGTGTACTCTCTTCAAGATCCTTCTGTGTTTTATTTGAGCAAACTGCTTGCGTTGTACAGCACATCGTAAACGAGTATTCCCGTAATTGCGAAAATGAGTAGTGTCTGGAGTGTTTCTTCCTCTTTTGACCCAGTTCTAATTGAATAAAAACTATACTTCTTGGGTTTGGGCCATAACCAGTTTACTCCAGTAGGATTCAAGCTATCGCTTAATAAATGGGTTACGTATCCAATGAAGAAGATAAGAGCATAAGAAATACTTGCTTTAAAATACCAAAGAAGAACTGTCAAAATAGCAGTAAATAAAGCTGCACCTACAAGACTATGAGTCCAACCCCTATGTGGTGTTGTCTTACAAATAGCAATGGAAAGAATCCCCCAATACCCCTGACTTATGTACGACTTGGGATGATCTAAATCTGGGAATAAAGCTCTGATGGGTGCAATAGCAATTGCGTAGGTGAAGGGTACAATGGATTTTAAGGGAGGAATCAATTCATAAATTACCACTATTATAAAAATGGAAAACAGTATGTGAGTTGTATGTCTCATAGATTATTTTACCTATTCCTGCGTTTAGCCCTCTTAGCTCTTCTTTCCATCGCCTCGATTGGGTCAATTGTGCTTGGGTCAAACACCCTTCCTAGAGGGGTATCCACGGTATGAACTTTTGTTATATGCTGTTTTAAGCCCTTATTGCTCCTAAACCACTTCCCGCAATGAGGACATTCAGGCATAAAGAACACCAGTACTAGTCAATTTTTAAGTATTAAAGAATATCGCTAACTGAAAATTATAAATAATTTTTAACCTAATTTAATTTTGTGAAGTACATAAGTAGCGTGTTTGAATTGCTTTTAGAATTAATAGAGAATCCAATGAGGACTATTGATTCTTGGGTTAAGTTACTTCTATTAGGTTCAAACAGTCGATTTTAAGTTCCTCTCTAAAGACCTCCAACAATCCTTCTTTGCAGGAAAATTCAACTAATGAATGGAGTGTGACCACATGTTGGAACCCTTTTTTAGCAGGCCGATGTAAAAGCCTGTAGTTAGAAATTCGACTGCGCTTTAAGCGCGAGAGTGTGACTTAACAGGCTAAAAGGATGGTGGAAGTGTATGGAAGTACGAATAGGTGATTATCCGGTCTGCATTGGACTGGATATCCATAAAAAGCATTCATATGCAGCAGTTGTAGACGAATCTGGGAAAATTGTAGAAGAAACTAGAATAAAGAATACAAAGGAAACCCTGGAACAGTTTGCATCTAAGTACAGAGGAGCTAAAGCAGTAATAGAAGCAACATCCAACTATAGATACATCTACGATGTTTTAGAGAACTACATGGAGGTAAAACTAGCCCATCCTTATAAAACAAGGATAATAGCTGAAGCAAGAATAAAGAATGATCGTCTGGATGCAAAGATGCTAGCTCACTTGCTAAGAGCAAACCTTATAGCAGAATCTTACGTACCACCAAAGGAAGTGAGAGAGCTAAGAGATCTAACAAGAATGAGAAAAGCCTTGATAGAGGATAGAACGAGAATAAAGAATAGAGTACATGCTATCTTGGCAAGAAACGGAATATTCGACTATCCCAGCCCCTTCACAAAGAAAGGAATGGATTACCTGAAGAGGATAGATATTTCAGAAACTGATAGGAAGCTCCTTGAGATAAATCTATCGGTCATAGAAAGAATAAACGAAGAAATTAAAGAAATAGACAGAATTATCCAAGAAAAGGCCAAAGTAGATGGAGATGCCCTATTATTAACAACCATTCCAGGAATAAGCTACTACTCAGCTTTGCTGATCAAAGCTGAAATAGGAGACGTTAACAGATTCCCGAACAAGTTCAAGCTGATAAGCTACGCTGGTCTATGCCCCTCCATAAAACAATCTGGAAATAAAGAAATCAAAGGCCATATAACCAAACAAGTTCAAGAATGCTCAGATGGATCCTGATTCAATGTGCTAACGTAGCAATAAGACATGACGAATACCTAAGAAACTTCTATTTGAGAATTAAAAAGAGAAGAGGACACAACATAGCTATTGTAGCAACTACAAGGAAAATGCTGGTATGCATCTATTACATGTTAAAGAGAAGGGAGGTGTATAATCCAAGGTAAGCTTTATCAACCCTCAACCAGATACCCGTCGTAAGGGTTCCACATAGGTAGGTGTCCTCAATTACTGCTTGAAGACTTGAAGTCGTATTAGAATAACTCCAAAATTCACCACTCAAGCTTCGCAGCGCTGAACACTGGCCCTTCAACGCAAACCCTCAACCCATTTTCAAGCACGCAAGAGCCACAAACTCCAAGGCCACATCTCATAAATCTTTCAAGGGAAAATTCTGCCCTATTCAATAGTTCATTCTCTTTTAGCAGCCTGTACAAAGCTCTAAGCATCGCTTCGGGGCCACATGCGTATATCTTGTTATAGC
>QMZF01000254.1 GCA_003663055.1 Archaeoglobales archaeon
CTTTTAAATTCCTTGCTGCTGATGAGGTTTCTCCGCCTATACCTATCAAGAACTCCCAAAACTTCACCAATATTCCAGATGGAAAAGAAAATCTTAACATTTCCAAGTTCGGCATTATCAAATACTAAATCAACTACCTCTGTTCCCCTTTCTTTTATGTATCTCTTAACGATAGCGCTGCTGTCAAGGTAAACCCGCTTCATCTCTCAGCTCTCTAATCACTTTTCCTGCAGAAATCCTCAACTCAGGTCTATTTTTTTTCACGTCCTCTGAAGAGATAAATCCAGAACTGAACTTTCTTAGAAACTTTTCAACGGTATCATTTGCTAAGTATGAGTCTATTAAGCGCTGTACTTCCTTGCTAAGCATTCTTGTAGTGCCATATTTCCTCAATACAACCTCCTTGAATCTGCTCCACGCTTCATCATCCACATAAACAGCAACCTTTTTTATCGACATCCTTGCTACTTTAGTAGTATACCATATAAATTTTCCGATCCGAAGTGGAATGTGACATTGGAACCCCCTTTTTAGCAGACCGATGTAAAAGCTTTTAACTCCCTCTAAAAGCATAGATAAAGCCTTTACAATTTTGTCTGGCTTAGGCGTGTATACGAAATACAACAATACCAAAAAATTCATGTGGGGGTACAGAAGAACTAGCAAAGTCAGAATCTCTCGTGAGCAATGTGGCCTCTTTTCTTTTGCCAATGATACTTCTCGATCCCTGATACCTTTTGGAACGTATCCTGCTGAAAATCCCTATGTAAAGAAAATTTACAGGTTTAGGAATATTTTCATCTAACAGGAACTTTAAATTTTAAATCTAACATGGCGTTCTCCTTAATGAGTTTAGCAGCATACTCTAAAACTTCCCCAATCTTTTTTCATTTAAACTCGATATTCCTCAAGAATTTCTCTAACGCTGACTCCAGAAGCAAGTAATTCAGGGATATCACTTTACTTAGAGAATAGTATCCAGGTCTGTTTGCCAAGTCTGCCCATTTCAATAAGCTTAAATCCACATTTTTAAAGAGCTCCTTATAGTTGTGTTTGTAAATAACGACTCTCTCCGGGATTCCGTCGCTGTCTGTCAATTCGTTTTATGTACACCATCCTGCATGAATAACTTTTTGACTGCTTTTCTCGATATTTCGCTTGGTGATATGTTGAGTGTACGATTACTTATTGCCAAGATCTTCTATTTCAGGTTCTCTAGCAAAACTCTAGCTCGTATTTGTCCATAATCTTAAATTTAAACGAAGTCAAGGGTAATTACTTTTCCATTCTCAACGTCCTCATCGGTAAGCGATACCGTTTTTGTAACACTTCCGGCAGTAATTGTGTAAGGCATTGCTTTGACGGGATACTTCGTATCCTGAGCGTAGGGTACAGTGAATTCGTACACTCCATTCTTAACCTTCGCCTTCTGCTCGTACACGAATGTCCTGTTCTGGTTCGTCTTTACGGTTGCTGTTATAACCACGTCTACTCCCGCTGGAACCTTGCCCGTTATTTTGGCCCCTTTAACGTACTCAAATATCTTGACGTAACCCGTTGGTGTAACGTTGACCTTTGGCAAGCCTATGCTATTTGCATAAACACTATTGTATATATTCCTGTACATAACTTCATCAAAGCCCATGGGGTTGAATGGATTGACAAACCCGCTTTCATAAACCATGCGGTAGTGCTGCAATCCACTACCATCAAAGATGTGGAAGCGAGCTTCCATCGTTTTGTAGTAGTTTTCGCTTGGTACATTAAGAATTCTTATAACTCTTGCTCCCGGAGGAATTGAAAAGCGGTTGAATGCTATTCCTATTCCCTGCGGGGTTTGGTAGACGTAACCGTATCCAGCGTAGTAAACCTTGCCCGCTTTATCTAGGGAGCCTTCAGCCCACGTAGCCATTGCATAGAACTTGCCGGTGGCCATCTCCACGTCGGTTATTACGTACTTGACACCCAGCTTATTCGCTATGGCATTTGCGTAACTCTCATTGAATGCTGTGAAGAACGGGGCAGCGCCGGGCTCGTTATTATATTTATTGCCTATTCCCTGCTGGAATGGGTTCGCATTTGGCATTCGATGGGCTATAGCAGCAATCCAGTGGCCGTAGTCCCACCAGCTCATGATTCCGTACGTTCCCTCAGGATACGGATACCTTTCCCTTGGCTTGCCGGGCTTGTAGAGCTCGTAGTAGTATTCGTCGTAGAATTCCTTGTTGGGTGTGTTTTCTCTAAGCCAGACGAGAGCATCGTACCACTCCCTGTTTATTCCGCCAGCGTGTTTGCTCTGTTCGCTAGCTTGGACAAACGTTGGATAAACGACAACCAATGCTGTAAAGATGAGCAATGCAACAACAGCCAAAGAAGTCTGCTCTTTTTCCCTTTTTAGTATATCTACTAGCCCTTCTGGCCAATTGCTCTTTGCATATTTTCCAAGGCTTAAGAACGCATCCGCCAGAGCTGGAGATAGAATCAAAAGAGAGAAGAGGAAGTATTCCGCATTCAAACGCAGAATTAAGAATGCAACAAACCAAAGAGCTGCAAGTGCGTAAATGCTAGTGTGCTTTCTTTCAGCAGCATAGTTTGCGTAAAGCCTGAGGAGGTATTCAAGCATAACAGCAGCAAATACTGCTGAAACAGCCCCAAAGTAGTAGGCAAATCTGTTTTGCCCAGTCAAAGCAATAAGCATCACAGCGCACCAAACGAGGGCAAGTACATAAAGACTCCTTCTTTCTCTAATGAGTCTGTAAGCTGTGTAGAACATGCCAGGAATGGCGAAGAAGAACGTCATGGAAAAGTTC
>QMZF01000255.1 GCA_003663055.1 Archaeoglobales archaeon
GTATATCCCTCGGAATAGACTTCGATAAGACGGGTTACAATGTCAGAAATAAGCCAAGTGAAGTTTTAAAACGAAGATTTGACTACAAAAAAAGACGATTAAAAGATTTTTCCGATAAACTCGATTTTGACAAACTACTTGCCGAATCGGGGAGTTTTAAGTTGTTTTACGAATCTTTACATGAGATTGTTTTATCCCAAAATTATTTCACAACCATAAACCCAACTCTTGTGAGAAAACTTACAAATAAGAAAATCAGATGGATAATCAGACAACTCGAAAAAGGAACTCCAGTAAAGGAGATAGCTGCTGTGATGAGAGTAACACCAAGAAGGATTTACCAGCTAAAGAAACAATACGAAGAAACTGGCAACATCCCAGAACTTAAACAACCGGGAAGGAAACCCAAACAGATAGACTCAGACACGGAAAGAATCGTCTTAGAAGCTTATCAAAAATACAAACTAAGTCCAGTTCCGTTGGAAAAGCTGATAGAAAGAGATTACGGCATTCATATCCCGCACAACACCATATAGTTTTACTCAAACACGGTTTGGTGGAGGAGAACATGAAGAAGAAGAAAAGGAGGGAGTGGGTTAGATACGAAAGGAAACACTCCATGTCTCTATGGCAGGGAGACTGGAAAAGACTTGGAGAGAAGTGGATAATTGCCTTCATGGATGACGCCTCCCGCTTCATAACCTGTTACGGTGTTTTTGATTCTGCTACAACTGAGAACACGATCAAAGTTCTGAAGAAAGGATTCGCTGAGTATGGAATACCTGATGAAATATTGACAAACCATGGAACTCAGTTTGTTGCTGCAAAGAGCAGAGAGAATGCTAAACACAAGTTTAAAGAATTCTTGAAGGAGAATGGAGTAAGGCATATTCTTGCCAGAATAAACCACCCACAAACAAACGGAAAGATAGAGAGGTTCTTTGGTTTGATGGAGCAGAAGCTACATCTGTTTGATTCTGTGGAGGAGTTTATTTACTGGTACAACTACGTAAAGCCGCATATGAGCTTGAATTTTGATGAATTGGAGACTCCTTATCAGGCGTTTTTAAGGAAGTTGCCTGCTGAAAGGGTTTTTGAGTATAGTGGGAGGTGGTTGTTTGAGGAGTGAAATTATTTCGGGATACCACAGATATTACTTTACTCGGTTATGGATTTAAACCAATCTTATCTTATAATTAAACATCAGAAGATTATAACTTTTATAGAAAGTATAAATAATTCAAAGAAGCTACGAGACCCATCCTATTTTTATTCAATATATTTTTATATTTTCACACGGTCAGTCTATGAAAATTGTTACTGCTCCGCAAGGCAATGTTCTGTAAAACTATATATATGGGTGGGAAATTTCTACGATGAATACAATCGGACGAAACCCCTACGGATGGAACAACACGATCATCTTGATCTGCATTGTGATATATCTGATAAAGCTCTTTACGGAGCTTGCAGGTCTGGTTGTAAAAACACCCGTAGGATACCAGAATGTCGTAGATTACGTTCTGGCTTTGAACCCTTTGATGGTTTTAAAGATGCCTTGGCAGGTCTTTACAAGCATCTTCGTTCATGCTGACTTCTGGCACCTCTTCATAAACATGTTCATTCTCTTCTTCTTCGGTAGCGAACTTGAGAGGAGGTTGGGTGAGGGGAAGTATCTAAAGATATTCTTCTTGAGCGGATTGGCCGGTAGTTTTGCCTATTTGGCCTATTCACTCTCGATGTATCCATTCATTCCAGCCATGGGTGCATCGGCGGCTATATTTGGTGTCATGGGTGCGCTTGCAATCGTTGCACCGAACATAAGAGTCATAATATTTCCCTTCCCTTTCCCCGTGAACATAAAGTTTGCAATACTTCTGTTCGCATTCATAGATCTCATACTCCTACCGTTCTCCTACAGAACAGGTGTAGCACACGTCGCACATCTTGCCGGGCTTGTGGTTGGGTTGTATCTCGGAAAGAGATACAGAGTGAGGTTTTATGTCTATTACTGATCCCGTCGCGGTTTGGATTGAGAGGGAAAGGTTTCATGACGATGTCGTTGAGTGTTTAACTGTGATACTTCGAACCAGGGGTTGCTCTTGGAACAGGTGTCTTATGTGCGGATATAGAAGAGACACTGATCCGAGAGTGAAGGTTGAAGACTTAAAGAAACAGTTTGAGAAAGCTTTGAGGAAGGGTAAGGCGAAGATGATAAAGATATTTACGTCTGGGAGCTTCTTTGAGCTTGAAAAGGATTTTAGGGATTTTGTTTACGATAGGGTTTCTGAGCTTGGTTTTGAAAGGTTAACAGTTGAAAGCAGACCGGAGATCGTTTACAGGGTTGAGGAGGATTTGGAAAAGATAGGATTCGAGCTTGAGGTTGGGATAGGATTGGAAACTAGCGACGACTTTGTGAGGGAGCACTGTATAAACAAGGGATTTAAATTTGAGGATTTTGTTAGGTCTGCGAGGTTTCTAAGATCGAAGGGTTTTAGGGTTAAGGTTTACCTTCTCTTAAAGCCGCCTTTCCTGTCCGAAGGTGAAGCTGTTCGCGATGCTTTGAAGTCGATAGATGATGTCAAGGGACTCGTCGACATAGTTTCTCTCAACCCAACTAACGTTCAGTCTGGAACTTACTTGGAGGAACTCTGGAGAAGAAAGCTGTACAGGCCACCTTGGCTTTGGAGTGTCGTTGAAGTTTTGAAGAAATCAAAGATCGAGATAATCTCAGATCCTGTTGGAGCAGGTAGTTCCAGAGGACCGCACAACTGTGGAAGGTGTGA
>QMZF01000256.1 GCA_003663055.1 Archaeoglobales archaeon
AACGGGCTTGAGGATAATAAGGGAAAGCCTCATAGTGCTTTCCTTCTGTACAGTTCTACAGTTTGGGGCTGGAATTATACTTGGCGGAGAACTTGAGAAGTTCATAACGATAGCAGGACTTCTTACAATCGTTCCGGCGTTTCTTGAGGATGGAGGAGCGATGGGGGGAATTCTAGCAGCTAGATTCGCGTCAATGCTCCACCTCGGTATCCTTGAACCCCGCATCAAACCTCAAAAAGATGTACTGCTAAACTTTGGAGCAATGCACGTAATATCTCTTCCTATATTCCTGCTCGTAGGCGTAATAGGCTATATGGTTAACGTTGGCCTTTCCCTGCCAACAATTCCACCCGTAGAAATGGTATTCGTTACAATTTTTGCTGGACAACTTCTAATGCTCTTGATTGACGTTATGTCCTACTATTTTTCCGTACTCTCCTTTAAGAAAGGATTTGATCCCGACAATGTGGGAATACCCCTTATTACGTCTTTCATGGACGTTCTCGGCACAGCCTGCTATGTTATATCTCTCAAAGTATTTCGAATAATATAATAAATAAGGGGATGATGCGATGAGAGTGCTTGCGCTGCTATCGGGAGGAATAGACTCAGCCGTAGCCTGCTACCTAATGCTCCAAAAGGGTATTGACGTGGAATACCTTCACTTTTCAATAGGAACGCAAATTCCAAGCCATGAAAAAGCAAAAAAACTCGTAAAAAAGCTGGAGGAGTACAACGGCCCCTCGAGGCTCTTTATTTTGCCACATTCGAAGCTCATGGAAATCTTACCGAGGAACAGGTATACCTGTGTTTATTGTAAGCGGGGGATGCTGAGCATAGCGGAAAAGCTTGCCGAAAGGCTGGGCTGTGACGCTTTGTTAACCGGAGACAGCCTTGGGCAGGTAGCGAGCCAGACCGTTCCAAATCTCAGGGCGGAAGATTGCGCGGTTAGGATTCCCGTACTGAGGCCGTTGATAGGCTTTGATAAGGAGGAAATCATTGCAATAGCAAAGGAGATAGGTACGTATGAGATATCGATAGAGAAGGGAGATGAATGCAAGGCTTTCCCTCGCAATCCAGTTACAAAAGCAAAACTTTCGGAAATAAAGCCCATAGATGTGTCCTGGTTGGTGGAAGAAGTTAAAGAAATAAAAGTGTAAGCTTAAAAACTAATCTTCGAGGGATAATCTCATCTGAATACCGCCTTCTTCACCACAAACCTCAAACCCAGCCTTGGTAAAAATTCGAATCGCTCTTTTGTTATCCTTTTCAGTCGTTAGCACTATTCCAAAATAGTCGAGGTTTTTGGCAAGTTCAATTGCAAAGCTAACCATTCGCTGCCCTATTCCTCTATTTTGGTACTCCCTCGAAATGAACATGCAGAGTTCAAGGTCTTCGTTAAAGGGGACGAGGGCAAGGTGGCCAACGATCTTATCATTATGCTCGGCAACGATTGAGTAACCTTCCCTCTCAAGGTATTCAAGCCAAGCTTCTATCGTGCTTCTAGAGGCAGGCGGAAGACCAAAGCTCCTATCTTCAGGATGGAATTTTTCATACATTTCTAAGAGTTTTTGCCTATCCTCCGGTTTGTAAAGCCTTAATGTTAAAATATCTCCTTTTTTATCCCTAAACACAAGTTGAAAACTCAGCACTTTCCCCACCATATCTACAATACAATTTTTTTGAAAATATATAAGTCTTATTCGACCTTTGGTGTCATGTGACAAGATGTAAAATGTAATATGATAAATACCGCATCGCCAAAAGTCAAGTATGGTGAGAATATACATTTTGGCAGACAACAAGGTAGTTCAGCTTCGTCCTAAGGGATTACTCGCTGAATGGGGTTTTTCGGCTGCAATCGATAACGTGCTGTTTGATACGGGCCAGAAAGTTGCAGCACATTGGAATGCATCCCTGCTGGGCTTGAAGGAATTCGACACAATCGTCCTGAGCCACGGACACTACGACCACACTGGAGGCTTGCTGGATTTCCTCCTCACTGCGAGAACAAAGCCAAAGATATACCTGCATCCGGAAGCGTGGTTTCCGAGGTACTACGAGGGGACGCATATCGGGATACCCTACTGCAGGGAGGAAATAGAAAATCTTGCAGAAATAGTCGAGCACAGAGAGCCCGTTGAAGTCGCAAAGAATGTCTATGCCTTGGGAGAAATCCCAAGAAAGCACAAAGACGTTGGAATCGGCAAAATTCGAAGAAATGGTGAGCTCGTTGAAGACAGGATCCTTGACGATCAATCACTTGCCATTAAGACCGACAAAGGAGTTGCTGTCGTATTTGGCTGCTGCCATGCTGGTGTAAGGAACACAATAGAGTATGCTGAAGAGGTGTGTGACGACGAGGTGAAATTCGTAATTGGCGGGACGCATCTCGTCGCTCTGAAAGAGAACGAAGTGCTGGAAATTGCTGAGTGGTTCGAGAAGAAAGTCGAGTTCGTTGCGCCATGCCACTGTACGGGTTTTAGAGCTGAGGCGATTCTTGCATCCAAGCTTGGCGAAAAGTTCAAGCTGATTGGTGCGGGGAGTGTGATTGAAATTTGATTTTTAAAATTTTATTAATTTTTTTTTGTAAATATATATCTGGTTACCGCGAAATAGCAGACAAAATTGCAATTGAGCTGAGGTTGGGCGGAAAAGTACCAAGGATTCTAATAGAAGCGTCAATTTTGTATCCTTTTTTAAATACAAGCTTAAATCACCCTTAACATTCTCACAATCTATCTTCTAGCATCTTACTC
>QMZF01000257.1 GCA_003663055.1 Archaeoglobales archaeon
AAGCATTCAGTCTTCAACCATCCTGAGAAATTCTTCTGGCTTCAAAATTTTGAATTTGTGTTCTTTAATCTGAAATTTCATGTCTCTGTTTCTCAAATCAAGTAAGTCTCTATCGAGAGTTATCAAAAAACTGCCTTTGAAGCGTAGACAGCATCTAAAAACTTGTTATCCTCCTTATCTCTGCACAGGTCAAACCGCTCGTTTGGGTCTATAGTTTTGGATTTACTCTCGAAAGTATTCATCCAAGACTTCCTTACTAGCATAGTTTTCCAATTTACCATCAATAAGAAGTGAAATTAGCTTATATGAGCCGCCTTTTTTCGATATTAACGCTGCGGCAATGACTGAAGTATCTATTACAACTTTTTCCACTCTTCTCTAGCCTCCTTGACTATTTTGACAACTTCGTCATCCGAAAACAGTGTACCTTTGTTTTCCAATTTCTTTCTGATCTCACCAATTTTTTCCAGAACTTTCTTTTCTTCTATTTTTTTGATTAAAAAGTATTCTCCTATTCTCCAAACAATTACTTTTTCATTTGGATTTATAATTTTTCCCGCTTCCGTCACTTGTACTTCCATGTAAAATACGTGTCCCCTATACTTTATAAAACTACGCCCGAGGACTCCGATTACAACGTTCATCGGCTGTATTTGTTATCTGTTCTATGATTGAATGGGGGAATGAGACAAGTGGGTTTCTAAAAGTTGAAAGCAGAATAACGTTCTCAAAATTTATAAGTGATTAGGTTAATTCTTTTTGAAGTGAATTGGCATGCCAGAAATTGATGTTGATCTTGTAAACAGGAGGCTTGCTGAGATTAAACAGCTGATTGGTGAGCTCGGAGATATTGTTGAATTGGGCTTGCTGAGATTTTTATCTGACCCATATGTTAGGGATGCGGCAAAGTATAAGTTGATTGTAGCCATTGAAGCTGCCATTTCAGTTTGTAACCACATTGTTGTGAGAGTTGCTAAGGAAATTCCGAGCAGTTACTCAGATTGTTTTATAATTCAAGCATAGAATAATCCCACGGGAATTAGCCGAAAAACTTGCTGATATGGCCAAATTCAGGAATATACTCGTGCACATTTACTGGAAAATAGATGACGAAAAAGTTTATGAAATAATGAAAAAAGATATCTCAGATCTCGAAGAGTTCGTTAAGGAGGTGAAGAATTACGTTAGTAAACAAGGAGAAAGTAAAGAAAAGGATTAGAGAGATTTTGGCTGAAAAGAATGAAGTTATTTTCGCATACCTTCTCGGCAGCTTTAGTGAAACCAATTTCAGGGATGTTGACATCGCTGTTTACGTTGACGATAGTAAGGTAAGAGGCTTTTTAGAATACGAAATTAGACTCTCCACAGAAATTGAAAAAAGAGTGAAACTACCTGTAGACGTTAAAGTTCTAAACTCTGCATCTTTAAGCTTTAAATACAAGGCTATAAAGGGCGAACTTTTACTCAGCAAGAATGAAGAAATCAGACTGATATTTATAGAGAGGACATTAATGGAGTATTTGGATTTTAAACCAATAGAGGAAAAAATAATTGAGGAAATACTGGCAACATGAATATTGCTAACAGACTGGGGGTCTTGAAATAGTTATCAGATACACAAAACGTTCGAAGACTAAAGATATCAGCTAACGTCTGTGGTATTGGCTGTCTGTTCTACGACTGGATGAGGAAGGGAGACTAGGTTCTAAAAGTAGAGGAAAAAGTTTAAGGAGATTAAGAAGGAAAGCTAAAATCTCCCCCTATTTTGATTTGCTGTATTTGCTTTCGTAACTTTTCACTCCGGTTTTCTACTTTCATTGTCCTCTCAAACAGGTAAAACTACCCAGGGAGCGAAAGTGATTATAATTTTATTCACTACAGCATATTTCTAATCTTTACCGGATACCTCCCTAATAACTCCAGAATTAATTATTCTAAAGCGGAAAAGGGGTAAATTGTAGGTAAAAGCTTGCTAACTGATTCGAGTCGTCGTATGTTGATTTATTTTAATTTTTCTCTAATCCTCTATAAAATAATACAATCTCAGTGAATTCGAGGTAATAACGTCTAGTAGGACATAAAACGCATTATAGACTATCAAAGAAACTACGAATCAGTAGATATCAAAACCAGAAAAAGTTATTAAGTTGAAAAAGGAGTAAATAATATGCAAATAACGCTTGAAACAATATACTCCGAACTCCAAAAGATGAAAAAAGAGATAGAAGAGATTAAGTGGATGCTAATTCCAGAAGAAGAACCAGATGATAAAGAAAAAGAAGTTATAGAAGAATTTCTGCGGAACGAAAAAGAAGGAAAAACTGAATACGTGGATCTCAAGGACCTCATCGAGGAGTTGTCAGAGTGAACGTTATTATTGAAAAGAGATTTATAAGAAAATTTAGAAAAATTAACAAAGAATGGAGATCACGAATTTTGGAAGTTCTTAGGAGGCTTGAAGATGGAGATATTGCTCGATTGGACATTAAAAAGCTTAAAGGTTATGAAAACATATACCGAATCAGAATTGGAGACTTTAGAATCAAATTCAAGAAAGAGGAGAACATCATTAAAGTATTTGATATCGAGAGGAGAGAGAAAGCGTATCGATGATCGTTGCAAAACTTTTCTTGTTTTGCAGAAGCGTACGACCCGCTGTGGGCTAGAGCCATGAGACGAAACTGATTTAAAGTTTCTGATGTAAGAATAACGCATGCCAAAGGTGATAGAGGTTATCTACGAGGACGGAGTGTTTA
>QMZF01000258.1 GCA_003663055.1 Archaeoglobales archaeon
ATGTCGAATCAAACTCGAAAAGCGCTGAGAACTCGTGAACGTCTGGCGTGAGCGCCTCCTCCAAAAGGAATGCTTTTATGTGCTTCGGATGCTTACCTACTACTGGGGGCAATTTCCTGCACCTCCAGCAGGGAGGGCGTTTGGGGGACGCCCTCCCTTGTTCTCTCAGAGTTAAGCGTTATGGCTTAAAAAACTATCCCTTAACTCTCGGATTGTCTCGGATCGCTATTAATCTTGGAACCTCTTGTTTGACCCTCTTAACCTTTTCCAAGAAGAATTTAGGTTCAACTGGGAATTCTGAGATGTGTCTAAACATTCTTGGCTCGTAATAAGCTGCGGCTCTATATTCTCTTGGTCTTATCCTGATATCTTTACAATACTTGTGCATCTCGAATACATCAACCCACCAAGCATCTTTAGGTATGATAGTCTCTTGCTCTTTGACTACTTGGATATGGAAAACATATGTCGGTAACTTATACCGCTTAAAAAACCTGAGTATGTGCTTGCAATCTCCGATATCTAATTGGAACTCCTTCATATCTTGGATAGCACTCGGCCCTGTTTTAATTTCGATCAGAAATAGTCTCTGGTCGTTTTTTCTATAGATCCCTGCAAGATCTGGCTCAACTTTCTTCGATCTAGAAGCTTTCTGATGTTGTTTATAGCTCATAGGTTTGACTGGATCAGTTATCTTCAGCTCTATATCCTGATGCCTTGGGAGTTTCTTAAGCAAATACTTCATTCCAGCTTTAGAAATTCCATATCCTTCTACTACTCTCGAGCAGATCGTGCAAAGCTGCCAAGATCTAGGCTTAACAAGCTTTTCCTCAAGACAAAATTGGCATTGCGCTTGAATTTCTTCTCCTATTTTAATCGGTGGGTTACCGTTGAATGCTTTAGTAATCAGCTCTTGAGCACATTGATCGCAAAGATTTAACTGCTTGATTTCGGTCTCCCTACTAACCCGGGAACCATGCCTAGCACAGAAACTTTGAGGAAAGCTCATGATTGTCTCATCGTGGTTCGAGTTAAAATACTTAGTTCTCTGAGTTGCTGGAGCTCTTGGGATAGCTGAGCTCTCTCAAATTGATTAAGCTCCAACAAATCCTCAATTAATTTATTGATCTTATTCCTATCTCCGTTCAGATAGGTTTCATACGCTGAAGCTAATTCGGTCAACTTATCTGGATTAAGCTTGGTTAAATCAATTACTGGTAAGTTTTTCACATCATTCGGTCTAAGATCTACCACGCCACCTCCATACAATTGAGAGTTCACTCTAATCAAGTATTCGATCACCTCGGAGTTTAGCACACAGAGCAATGGGATCAAATAATCAGGGTTCTTAGGTGTAATACAGATGAAATTCTCATTTGCTATCACTCTTAACCTATTCCAAACTACGAAAAATCTCTGATAGAATCTACGGGGAAGTAGAATTGGAGCTTTGCGATTCTTTTGGATTTCTGGAATCAGGTTATACCAAGGTTTTCTCCTAGATTTAACCATTCTGGGTATGTTTTGAACTCCCTTCACTAGCTGATGCTTATCTCTTGGAGAAACAAGCTTAGACTCAGCTTCCAGGATATATTGATATAGTCTGGTTCCAACTAGCTTGTGCTTAGGCAAGTCGCAACAGATTACCCGATATCTTAGCTGATCTGGAGAATTAATGACTAAAGGTGTATCCCTAGGAGAGAGTGCAATTGGTTGAGTGTACTCTTGCTCGAGCTTATTTGAATCAACGATGAAGAAATCCTTCCTAAGAGTTTGAAGTCCTATGTTAACTTGAGCTATCTTATGAAGTGGAATCATTTTAGGATGAGACACTAACTTGAAGTAAAGAGGAGATGCCTTAAGGTATACTCCCCAGGGCTTAGCCGGCTCTAGCTCAGACTGATTTATCCTGAAATACTTTGAGCAGAAATCTGGAGTCGATGATTCGTCCGAGTTCAATAGTTCTTGGAGCTGATCTGGCGAAATATTGGATTTTAATCTAGCAAAGATCAACTTATGGTTGAACTTAGGTTCTGATTTTTGGATTAAGATTACCACAGTTCTCACTAACGCCTCTGGAAACACTCTGGAATCAAATCCTATGATCGCATCTATCCTGAACTTGAGCAACTGGATTTTTATGAACTTCCCGAAATCCATGTTTAACCATGTATCCGAAATCACGAATCCTAGCTTTCCATGTGGTTTGAGAAAATCTAACGCATGGATTAAGAAGTAGCCGTAGATATCCATTGCTGAATGAGGTTTGAATTCTTTGGAGAGTTTAGCTAGCTTGGATAACAAATTAGCTAGCTTTCGAGAGTCATAGAATCTCTGTCGCTCTACGTAAGGAGGATTTCCGACGATTGCATCCATTTTTGGGAGTGAGTTTGGATCAAGATCCAAGAAATCCGCCTGAATTAGATTCTTGACAGGGAAATCGGGGAACAGTTCAAGCAGGTTTAGAGTTAATTTATGATAATCTTCAGAATCTAATTCAATAGCGAAGACTTGATGCTGGGGTGAGTTCGACCCTAACTTTTGAAGTCTCTTGAGCGCTTGAATACAGAAAATTCCTGTTCCGGCTCCTGGGTCTAAGACCAAATCATTTGGGGATTCAATCGCCCAGTTGCAGATCAATTCTGCAATCCAATTCGGAGTATGAAATTTACCTAGGATTTTGGTCGGGTTTGCTTGCTTAACATTGACCATTTTTCACTCATACTATTAATGCTTCCTCCAATTCTTC
>QMZF01000259.1 GCA_003663055.1 Archaeoglobales archaeon
ATTCAACATCGTATACTTTGCTATTCCACCTTTTGAGCATGTAAGTAGTAGATTGCAATCAAGTATTTTATTGGAGTAATAGTTGACTTACTATTATTTTTGGACACTCCCGATAGTCCCAAAAAGTTTAAATCTCCACAAAGCGCCTCGCGAACTTTTTATACCAGTTCTCCCACTCCTTGGAGGTCACCACGTGAATTTCGAATGAATGCAAACCAAAAGATTCTCTCACCTTCCTGTAGAGTTTCATTCTCTCATCCTCACAGGCCCCCTCGGATAATACTATTGCAACATCGATATCACTCATTGGATGATCTTTACCTTCAACTACACTGCCGAAAACGTAAACGGATAGCAACCTTTCACCAAAGATTTCCTTTGCCAGATCCTTGATTTTTTTAACGTTTTTCACATAATCTCTCCTCAGCTCTCTAAACCTCTTTACAATTTCAAGCTGGATATCCATCAGAGTAACCATCTTTTGAACACCTCTTTAAATTCCTTAAGAACTCTTATGGCATTTTCAGCACTCTTCTTACTGTATTCTTTTCCGAGGTATCTTGTAGTTTATATACGCTTCCTCCAATAGATCTATGTAATCTGCATAATTTTCGTAGAAATCTTTTGCCTCTTTAGATATCTTGGAGAGTTCTTCAAAAAGAACTCTAAGTTTGTGCGTCTTAGGATAATCGTCGAGTTCTTTTGCCAGAATATACTTTATGTAAAGCTGAATCGCTTGTTCAGCAAATAACAGTACAAAGCGGGGTTTTTCCTTTAGAGCTTCGATAGCTTTCCTTTCGAAATACTCTGCATTTTCCCTGAGGAATTCCATGAAAATTGTATGGTACACGAATGATTTATAGATTTTGTAATCTATGAATTGGTGTCTTTTCCCGAAATTATTTCCCGCTTTAACAAAACCCATGTGAAACCAACGTATCTTTGTCGAATAATTTCCTCTTCCCTGATACTGTTACTTTGTACCCGCAGTATGAAATTTTTTAGAAGGATTGTATTATTTTCTTCCATTATTATACTCTCCTCTTACGTCTTTTTAAATCGATCTTATTCCAATTCAGATTGTTCTTGTATGTCCATCGCTGACAATTGATCTCCAAACCTTTCAGCTCCTCTTCAGCGTTTCAAGAATTGGGGGTATAAATTGCCTTGATTTGAATTTTGGCATGAAATTATAGATTTTAATTTTATTTCCTCTTCTATTCTCAAGAACTTTTTGAGTTCAACGCTTATTTAGTCGTTAACTGCATAAGAAATCTCCAATTCAAAGAACATTGTAAAATGATGGCTTTAAGGAATTCTATCGCTTTATCGACTAGTTATCTTATATCTCGCAGAGTTTTGTTTCAAGCTTATCTACGATTTTAAATAGAAGCTCCCATTTCGTCTCCTTTCATTATAACCGGTAATCTCAACTTAATAACCGAGAAAAAGTATAATCGACGAGATTTATGAATTTTTACGTTTATTTCTGCTTTACTCATTTGAGAGATATGGTTGTGTCATGTTTATAAGAAGCTAATTAAGTGGCTGGCTAGTGGAGCACAAAAGTAAGTAATTTTGCACATTGCTTTTAAACTAAAAAAACCAGATTTAATCCATGAAAAGAGAAATAGAAATTCTCCTAAAAAGGGCAGAGGGATTTGTGAAAGATGCTTTGGAGGATCTAAAAAGAGATGACTACGATTTGGCTATGTTTCATGTAGAACAAGCCTGCCAACTAATAGTAAAAGCCAAACTTCTCGATCTAACGGGATATTTCGAAAAGACACACAGCTTGAGAAAATTGTTAGGCGACTTGTCAAGCGTTTTAAAAAAAGAGGAAATCGAAAAATTTGTCAACGAAAATTGGAACACATTAAGAAACTTGGAGTTTGCATATATAACATCGAGATATTTACCGGAAGAATTTAAAAGGGATGAAGTTGAAGAAGCATTAAGAGTCTATAAAAAATTATGGGAAATGTTATGGAGTTCCTGAGAGATGTTTACGAAAAAAGAAGGAAATACTTCGAACGGATAGACAAATACCTAAAGGAAATAAAAGAAATTGTGAAGAAAGAAATTCCTGATGCGGAGATCTACCTGTACGGTTCGGTTGGGGAGGGTAAATTTTCAGTAGGATTGAGTGATATAGATGTTGCAATTGTTTCCGAGAGATTCAAGGATAGGGAAAAAAAGCTTGATGTATTTGGCAAGCTGACAAAAGAATTCTTCAATTCTCCATTTGAATTTCACGTATTGACGTGGGAACAATGGGATTTCTATAAAAAATTTATTAAAAGCGCTAAGAAAATCTGAGAATCATCAAGTATTTGGACTTCAGAAATGATAAAAGATATTACCCCCTTCAATTGCATGAGTTTTTCACCGGAACAGTTAGCGAGTAAAGACTATGTTATAACAAGCGACCTGCAATGCGACTACAGAAGAATGGAAGTGAGCAAGAAATATTAGTCTGACCTTCCAAGAATTGAGATAGAGTGGAACTTCCAACACTAAAGAGGGGCGGGCTTCATAGGCTCGAATTTTTATGCCTAAACTTAAGAGTAATAAAAGAGGAGAAATTGAATATGCATGGGCATGATGAGTAGGAAGTAGGAAATGAGAGAACCATACAAAACTCTAATAGAGGGGTTGATTGAAGCTTTGAAAAGGAAATACGGGGATAAGTTTATCTCCTTAGTCGTTTTTGGGTCTGTTGCGAGGGGTGAGGCGAGAAGGGATAGCG
>QMZF01000260.1 GCA_003663055.1 Archaeoglobales archaeon
AACGTTATAGAAGGGTTCGAGGCCGTAGAACTTAACAAGTAAGTCATCTATGAAGTTCGCCACCTTAACAAGATATTCTGCTGCCTTCTTTGCCAGAATTATATCCTGTGGCTTAAGTTCCACTATTTGATCCTCGCTCTTCAGTTCGTTCCCCTTCCAGTCAACTGAGTAACCAAGTTTCTTCAACTTCTCAACGCTTACTCCTATCTCTTTTGGCCTGAAGTGTGTGATCGGCACATCGGTCATGTCGTAGCGGATCGTACCGTCCTTGAACACCGCTACACCATGCTTAGCTCTGAGAATACCCTTTTCAAGTCTTTCAGGAACCTTATTCTTAGAAGTTAAGCCGATGACACCTTTTATAATTGAAAAAGTGTCTCTCTCGCCAACGTTCTGCAAAGCCCTCTCGAAAAGCTCCCTGACGTTCACGTCCTTTCTAGTATATCCCAACGTCTCTTCACCGCAGTTTGGACATACAGTACTTCCAGTTTTTACTCTGCACTTGGGGCAGTAGTAGTACTGTTCTGCTATCCCCCCACAATCACATTTAGACCATATCGTTTCCTTTCCGCACTCTTTACATCTCCTCGTGGCAACTTCTACGTTCACAACTCCTTTTGCGGCGTTGTAGGAGCTAGTGTAGTTTATCGCGGCCTTGATATCCCTCGTTTTGCCACCAGCATGGCTTATGGGGAACAGTACGTGGGGTGGAGGACTCATCAACCTCTCTTTTGCCTTTTCAGGCCTCCCCATCCTCGCACCAATTCTCGAGGGTGATCTAGCTCTTATATCGAGACCGGAAAGTTTTCTGACTAGTTCAAGGGCCGTCTCAGCTTCAGCATCCGTGCACTTTTTTAGCTCGTTGTTTAAGCCGAGGCATCGCACAAGTACTTTCCACTTCTCTATAACGATTCTGCCATCCCTAACCTTATGCTCCAGCAGAATTTTCTCGAGGATTTCCTTGCCCCTTGCATCCATTTCGATAACGAGGGTACTTTTGCCGTACTTGCCTTCGATTTTTCCCTTCGAAGAAATCCAATTCCTGAGGTAGAGAACATCGTTAACGCTCACGTCGTGCCAGAGATAGGTGTAATCGGGGTGGAGGGGGATGCCATATTCATCGCACAGTTTTAAGGCCGCATCTTCGTCGATCTTCTTATAGTCACCTCTAGGCAACTTATTCCTTGCTTCCTGAATCCACCACTCGTAAACAAATGGAGAAGGCAGGAGCGGGTGGTTGTTCTCGAGAAAGTCTCCAAAGTTTATGAGTATTTCACCCATATCAAGTATCGCTTCAACCTCGTCTTTTACGGCAAGGGCCTCGCTAACCGTATTAACTCTCAGAACATCCCCGTTCTTTAACCTTACAGTTGGCCCCTCAATCGATGTAACCGGCACGACGCTACCGGCCTTTCCGGGCCTTTCAACCTTGAGCTGCGTGCCTACAGCAATGAATCCATCAGATATAACCATAGTTGCGGGATTTATACCAACTGTAGCGAGGCCGGAATTCCTCGCTCTACCGTATCTGAGTCTAAACCCACCTTTTCTTGAGGGATGGCTGAAAACGGGCCTTCCGGCGACTATATCCGAGAGGTACTTTTCTATTGGTTTTACGATGTTTTCTTTCTCTTCGCTATCACTCTTACTTTCCTTGCTTACAAGCTCATCAAGCCATTCCCAGCCGTCTATGCCAAGTTCATCGACCATCTTCTTAAGCTTTGGAGCTTTGAGGGCTATACCCTCGGCAATAACGAGGGCCATTCCCCCTCTAACTCTATTAGTTTCAACCCTCGGCAAATTGCGGTAGCCCGAAACTTCCGCATCCTCTGTCGGCTCGCCATCGATGCAAACGGGACAGTTTGAGACGATCAGCCTGATTTCATCATCGCTCGGCAAATACTGGAGATTTGCAACCTTTTTGTAGAGGGGTATCTCCTCGATGTAGCGGAGTATTTCATGCTCCGTGGGAATGTAGCGGTTTATGCCGAACATTCGACGTACGTAATCGCCAACGAGCACAGATATAACTTGGGCAGTGCCACCGGCACTTCTTATAGGGCCAGCGTAGTATATTTTAAGGAATTCACTTCCATCGTCATTTCTATCAACTTTTACCTTTGCTATGCCCTCAATAGGTGCAGCTACCACTCCTTCAGTGAGAATAGCGACAGCACTCCTAACAGCTTTATCTATCGCCTCAAGTCTATCAAATTCTCCAAACTTTCCTTTAACTATCTCCCCCGCAATTATAAAACACGTTTTCTCTCTACTAACACCCTTCTCCTCAAGCTCCAGTATTCTCTCTGCAATGCCGTCAATGTGGAGAAGTCTTTCCACCCTTTCCGCCATGTTTCTCGCAATGGGAATTTCAACATCGAAGGATGGATCAAGCCCTTTTTGCCTCGCCCTTCTTGCAACCTCGTATGCCTTATTCACTTCCTCAAACAGAAGCTCGTGATACCTCTTGATTTCATTAAGGAGTGCAATAAATCTTCTATCGCTGTGATTACCCTCTTCAGACTTTTCGTCAAAAAGTGGGAAGAATTTGTCGAGGGTGAGCAGCATCAGTAGGGCTGTTGTGAAGGAAGTAGATAACTTTTCTGTCTTTTGCGAAAGTTATTTTGGTGTCTTATTATTCTAAGGACATTTCCAAGCCAAATCGACGTTCATGCCATTGTTTTTCGTTAGATAGCTTATTTGATATCATTAATTTTTGATTAGAATTCCGCAAAAATTTATTG
>QMZF01000261.1 GCA_003663055.1 Archaeoglobales archaeon
ATTTAAAATTAGATACGTAAAATACAATATAGAAAGAGCAAGTACAATTAACAAAAATATTGTAAAGGAAATTGATAATTCAAATGTAAAGATTTTTAAGCTGCAATCTTCTATTGAAAGGTTAAGGATATTCACTGGTCCTGGTAAGGAAGGACAATTACCTCCGCAAAAAGTTTCTAAGCTGAAAAAAGCAATGGCTGAAGCACTACCTGACGTTGCTTTTTCACTTTTTACAAATGGTTGGGACGTTTACCAAGGAGTAAAGCTAATTAAAGAATGTAAAACCAAAGATGGTTGGGACAAGATCAAATCTGCAATTGGAAACTTTCTGCTGGATAGTACAATTACCGGTACTACTGCTATAGGATTACTCACTGCCCCCGTATCTTTCTGGTTGTCTTTGGCAGTCACTGCTGCACAAGCTGGAGTAGATATATCAGAGTACTTCATTTTGGGTCCATATGAAAGGGAAAAAGCGAATTTTCAATCTATATTCATGGGAATTGGCGGAGCACCATATTATACAAAATTTGCGGGTTATAGATGGGAATGTACTTTTTTTGTTCCCGGAGGAATTCCCGGTAGTGGTGGAGGTGGATTTTACTATAAGTCATATGTAAAAAACCAAGACCGAGTTGTACCTTTGAGACATGATACTAGTACTTCTTCATACGAATCCGTCAGCGAATATTGCCTTAAGAAACCCATCTATGAAAAAAGATACGTGTTGCCCATGGTCTTCCTTTGCGGTGACGAACTCGTAGATAACACTGCTATTTATGAGTCTTTCAACATAATAATAGCAAATTACGCAAAAGAACATGACATAAGTATTCCTGAAGCTATAAAAAGGATAAAAAATATAAAAGATATGGACACATATTCACGATACTACGGAATTCCCGACCAATATCTTGACTACCTAGAATTCAGATTTGAGCAATATTTTAAACAAAGAGGAGAAGTGCCTCCTATTGATGTACAAATAAAGTTTCTACATGGAGAATTCGAGAGGATAAAAAAACTTGTTAATTATTTCAAGGAACTTAATGATAAGTTGGAGGAAGCATTGAAATCTATGGATAGCGACAAAGCAGAAAAAATAGAAGAGGAGATAAACAAATTCCTTAAAGATAACTTGGATTTAGATATTCCCAAAGAAAAAGCTGCACCTACTGCTAGAGAAAGAGCTGATGACACGTATGATGTCTCGACATCCATAACTAAGCCTGCAAGTATTACAGATTCATTCATAAGATTATCATTTGAAAAGAATAGGATAGATTTAGTTGCCACTGCTGCTTCTTATAAGCTTGCAGGATTTGAAACCGATTACATTCTAAATCCGGAGACCATTTGGGCATATAAGAAATCACTCGAACAAATACTTGAGAGGAGGCAAACAGTTTTTGGAAAACTTTCTAATGAGGAGCTGGAAGTGGAACAATTGGGTATTTATGAAGTCAATTTTACAATCCCTATAATCGACTACGAATCCCTAAATGTACTTGAAATAGAAAAAACACTAAGAATTCCATATTACAGTGCAAGTCTGTTCAAGAACCATCCAGAATTTGAAAGATTGTACTTCTGGCACCTTCTATCTTCAATTAAAGATGACTTCTGGAGTTTACCAGATATTGCAATTCTGAGAAGTGGCGAGTATGAGTCAATTATGAATTTTATGCTGGAAAATGGAATATATGTTTCATTATTAGATCCAGATGACGACTACGGTGAAATGAGAAGTTTTAAGGTAATTTTAATTCCTTCAGGTTCAATAGATGAACTTGTAAGAAATAAAAAGTTTATCGAAAATCTCAATGCATATGTATATAATGGTGGCAAGCTAATCGTATTCACCCAAATCAAAGGTGCAGACTACTCAATTCTCCCGAGGGGTGACGAAATAGAAGCATTCGGATACATGGAAGATCAGAGCTGCAGGTATAAATCATCTATAATTGATACGTACATGCCCTTCCTAGCAAGTCAAACAAAAGCTAAACCGGACTTCAGCGTTGATGGATATTTCATGAAAGTTCCCGAAAACTCGACAATCGTGCTGAGAAGGGTCAAGAACAACCAGCCATCGATGATTATCTACGACTATGGATTTGGAAAGGTTATAGCCACTACACTCTACTCCGACATAGCCTACACGATGCACCAGATGACGAGGGATGAGAAGAACCTTATCCTCGATCTGATCAACTGGTGTCTCGATGAGGACATGGAAACTTTCGATTACGGTGATGATGTAAAGATCAAGTTCAACGCCACAAACTACGGACTTGATCCTGTTGATAAAGTTGAAGTCACTATAGTTGATAGCTCGGGCAGATCTGTTTTCAGCGAGAGCATGGATGTGACGATAAATCCAAATGAGACCAAGGTAATTGAATTCTCCGCTGGGAAGCTCAAGCCAGGAACGTATTCGCTGAATTACGTTACCTTTACCAACGGAAACGTGTCGTACATCGGTGTTGATGAAAAGAAGTTCGCTGTTCTGTACTACAAACCGTTTAAGGGTGGTTATACAGCTGACAGAACTATCTACGCTTCTCTGCAAAGCGATGGGGAAATTTATCCGGTTGGAGCTACCGCCCATATGAAGCTGATAATATGGAACTATGGAAGCGAGGACAAAACTGTTAACGCAAAAATAAGACACCACATTTTTGGCCCATGGCGTGGGAAAGATTACACTGTAGTCGTTCCAGCCAACGGCTATAC
>QMZF01000262.1 GCA_003663055.1 Archaeoglobales archaeon
AAGATCGTCAGACTGATTGAGGACGAAGAGTACAGGAAAAAGGTGTCAAAAGCAGCTGAAAGGTACGTTGAAGAGAATAGAAGTGACAAAATCGCAAGAAAGTACATAAAACTATTTGAAGAACTCACTCGATCCTGTTAGAGTCGAGTATTGACATGAGCTCGCTAATATCTATTTCACCAATTCCCACTGCTGAGTCAGCCGCTCCGTACGATATCAGAAGTTTGTCGTCAATGAGTTGAGCACCGCAAGGAAATACAACGAATGGCCGGTCTCCATAGATTTCGTAGTTTTCCCTCGGTTCCATTATATAGTGCGGCGTTATAGCGGTGATAGTTTCATCATCCATCAGCATTGCAAAAACTCTGTAGCACTTCTTTTCTGAGTCGATAGCATGGAGAAGGAAGAGGTACTCGCTGTCAACTTTTACTGGCGGGGTGCTCCAGCCCACTCTTTCCTCAAACTTTGCAGGCTCCATAACAATAACCGTACCCTGCACGTTAATCTCAGAGAATTTCTGTGGAAGATCTTCAACTTTGCTAATCGCAAGGTAGAACTTTTCCTCCTCCAAACCACTGATGTGCGGTCTGTGAAAGAGCTTCAAGCCACCTTTATTTCTAACAAGAAACGCATCTTTGTCACTGACAACAAAGTTTCTAATGTTCGGTGGCATTCTGAAAACATACAGTTTCCTCCAGCCCCCCTCAAAGACGGCTGTTACAGGAAGTGTCCTTTCAACCCTCACGTGGGGGTCGAAGTATCTAACGGTTCTACCGCAGTAGGTCATGTACCTCTTCCCATCTAGCTCATAAACCCTTGGATCTTCAACTCCCCATATGTCAAACTTGCTATCTGGGTAAACAACGATTTCCGCGATGTAGTGTTCGGAAGAGTCACCGTATATGTCCCCAATATTCATTTTTATCTCTGCAACGGCACTGGCGTAAGTAAAGTACCCAAGGATTATCCTTCCGTATATTATAAGCTCCTCGCCATCTGCAATCATCGAAGCGTTGAAAATCGAGACCGGATTGTGAGCTGGAAACTTCCTCAAATGAACCCTATTTGCAGTAATCACAGCCCTCCTCTTGACAATATCAATTGTTTTCCTTTTTCTGAG
This sequence comes from Archaeoglobales archaeon, assembly GCA_003663055.1. GTDB lineage: Archaea > Halobacteriota > Archaeoglobi > Archaeoglobales > Archaeoglobaceae > Archaeoglobus_C. The sequence continues at coordinate 1,121 of QMZF01000262.1, forward strand.
CGACAAAATCCTGTCTAGATCACAAAGATACTCGAACATCGTGCATTAAGCAGACGAAACTCTTTATATTACTTACTGAAACAAAAATCATTATGAACAAAAAAGCTAACTTTACGCTTAACCGTACTAATTAGACCAAATGCCCCTTCTTTCTGACGTCAATTGCATACCCTTTCTTTACTTCAACCATCTCGCTACCAGACATCCTTGCAATTCCAACTCCGTAGAATTCAGTATTGTAAAAAACCACTACATCGTTCGGCCTTATGTTTTCGTCCGCATCAACGACTCCAGCGGCAAATATCGTTCCCTTCGGCTCAAAGTCGCCAATCTCAACCCAGTAGACTCTTTTTTCCAGCAATTTTCTTGCGAAGGGCAAGTCGATGTCAAGCATTCCGTAACGCATATCAATGCGCATCAGTCTTTCTTTCCCGCTGTAAATCTCCAGATTTGGATACCTCCCTTTCGGCCTCCCTGCAACGATATCTATCCCAAACTGGTAACGGCACATATGACGAAATATTTCAAGATACAGGTCAAATTCTGCCTTTGGGGAATCTCTGATGGCTTTTCTGAGCATATCAACCGAATTCGATCCGTTACACGTGAAGATTACATCAAATCCCGCAATTTCAGCAGCTTTTTCCACAACCTTCCTGTAACCACCTTCAACGTGAGCAATCACCCTTTCGAAGTTGCCTTTTACTAACAAAGCCGCAAGCTTTTCAGCAACGAATTCCACCTCTTCCCGGCTCCACTGTCCGGTGACTGGCACGTCGTAGTTGACGACGGGATAGCAGAGCTCAAGCTCCCTTGGCGAAACGAGGGGCGATGAAACAATTATCTCGCATACTCCCTTCATAGAAACAAGTCTTCTTAACTCCCTGTGGGACTTGGAAAGCATGTAAGGCTTTTTTGCCGAACAAGGAAGTACTACGACAGTTTTACTCTTTGGGCTGTAAATTTCAACGCTCCTCTTAAAGAAGTACTGCACTTCGGGGCGGTTAAATGACTCCGCAGTCGTTGGCCTTAGCATGCTTCGCTTGAATCTTGGAATGAAATTGCCAAAATCGTGCATGTCAGCAAAGCGCAGCATTGAAGTTAGCTCCGGCATAGCCTTAGCCCTCACTTCCACGAAGTTTCGAAGTTCCTCCCGCCTTATCAGCTCCCTGACGAGCCTGAGCTGATTTTCGAGCATTATAGTGTTGTGTTTTGCAAGTGCAAGCCATCTTTCGTGGGCTTCGAGGTTTTTAATATCCGCACCATATTCTGAGCAAATTGGACACGTGCACGGCAGTTCTTTTAGCACATTAACGTTGAACTCAGCATCTGGAAGCATGTAAATGTCTTGGTAACCCCTCATTATGGGCAGGATGTTATCAACAACGTCAACGCCAAGATAGACGAGAAGCGCAACGTTCATTGGAGTTGCAATAGCCGGGGCGTAGAGGGGCTTCAAGCTGCCCATCCTGAGCTCTACAAGGCTTTCAACAACGTCGCGGGGTGTGCAGCAGATTGTTGCGATAAGAAAGTTCTTGTCCTTGCTCTTTAACTTTTCAAATCTTACAGCATCGATGCGTTTGAAGGCATACGGAGCCATTCCGAAATCTA
>QMZF01000263.1 GCA_003663055.1 Archaeoglobales archaeon
TCCCTTTTTTAAGCTCAATAAGGAAGGAAGTGTCCAACACCACCTTCAAATTCTCACCTAAAGCTTTCCCTTATTTTTCCTGAAATTCCTTCAAGTTCTTCTTCATAACCGGTTTTCTCAGCAGCCTCAATAAGCTTCTCAATTCTCTTTTCAACGTTTTTCTTGATTAACTCATCAATAACACTGCTAAAGCTTCTCTTTCCTTTAATTCTAACAAGCTTCTCATACACTTCATCCGATATCGTTATGGTTTTCATGTTTAATGTGATGTAAATAAAAATTGATAAAGTTATCACTACCTTTCAGTGTTGCCTTTACACTCTACTCTTCCACTCTTCAGGCGAAATAACAAATCTAACGATTTCAACTTTTTCATAGCTTCAGGGTTCTCTGCAGATTTCTTATTATGTACAGCGTTGAATTTTTAAAGTAAATTTTTTGGGATACATCTTTCGGAACAAGAAAAATGTGGAATTAAAGATACTAGCGGCTCTATTATACTTCTTTGGCTTTCTTTGAGAAAAACAAGCGATTTTTCTTCCCTATTCGAAGAGATAAGCCATGAATCAGTCAGAATTTACTATCATAAATTTAAAAAAGTTCTAAAGCAACCAAGAAAGAAGAAAAGAAGGTTAATAGCATAGATGAAACAAAGATAAAGCTGGAGAAGAAAGTAATCTTCGTATGGGCTGCTATAGATGTCGATACTAAAGAATGTCTAGCTACATGGCTTCTGAACGCAAGGAATTTTGAAGCTTACGTTTTCTTGAAAGAAGTTCTGAAATACTGCAAAAACAAGCCGAAATAGTTGTTGATAGGGGATTCTGTATTTACGGCTTTAAAGAGGTTAGGATTGAAGTACAGACACGAGACGTTTGGTGAAAGAAATACTGTAGAGGTTTCTTTTCAAGGTTTAAGGAGAGGACGAAGAGGTTTTGGAACAGATTTCCGTTCAGGAGTTCTTTTACTTCAGTTCAGAGTTGGATTGAGAGTTTTATGGCATTCTACTGGAGGTGTTAAGTTTGACACCGCCATTTGTGGTTCTTAATTTAACTCTTTATACGCAAGATTAAAATTCTCCACAGCTAAGAATAATATGATGCTTGATTTTCTTCTTGAGAGAGCGCTGGAGATAGCAAGGAGGGTGGATGCAAGAGCAGTGGTCGTCATATCCGATGAAGAGGTCAGAGAGAGGGTAGTTGATGATATCGTCATCTTCGCTGCTCCCAAAAGCTATACCACTCTGCTTGAGAGTGCAATGAGTACAATAGAAGAGACAAGTCAAGACAACCTCATGGCGAGACTTGCTGAAAGGTACATAATGCTCACCCAAGCAAAGGACTACATCTCGAGTATGCTTTACTTTAAAGGAATTGGCCTTGATGGGATCGCTGTTAGCGTTATCAGCGTGGAATCTTTAAAGGGAATAGCTGTTGTTGACCTCAGCAAAAGTAGAATTCAGAAGGCCCTCCTTGAATGCACGGAGCGCGTTGATAGCCGCGTGATGAAGGCTGTTCTTTCGGTAGCTCTGAGCATTGCGCAGAAGGGGAGAGAAGGCAAACCAGTCGGAACGGCTTTCGTGATTGGAGATGTAGAAGAGGTGCTAAAGCGTTCCAGGCAGTTGATACCGAATCCCTACCAAGGTCATCCGGAGTCCGTGAGGGACATAAAAGACCCGACCAATTGGGAAAGTGTAAGGGAGTTCGCCCAGCTCGACGGTGTTTTTATCCTTGACGAAAAGGGGTTGATAGTTGCTGCCGGCAGGTACATAGAAGTGTCTGCAAAGGACTTAAAACTCAAACAAGGTCTTGGCGGGAGGCACATTGCGTGCGCAGCTATAACGAGGGAAACTAACGCCATATCGGTGGTTGTGTCGGAGAGTGGTGGGGATATAACTGTTTATAAAGATGGGGAAGAGATCCTCGAGATATCTGGCAGTATTTTATGATCTAAATATCTTGCATACTTTCGAGTCTCCTTTTTAGTCTTCTTTTTAGTCTTCTCGCCTTCAATACGTAGTAGGGATAAAATACCGGAAAAGTATAGAATTCCATCCCCTCAAAATTCTGCTTTATTGGAACGAAAGCAAAGGCGAGAAGTATAAGAGGATATGCAAGCTGTCCCCTTGAAACAAAAACGGGTGTAGCTACAAGTGTAAGCCCGCATATTAATGCAAGGGTCTTCTTTGCCCCTTCTGCTTTAAACTTCGCGAGTTCCGATTCAATTTCTAAATCCACCTCATCTTTAGGCCTTCCGAAGCTTGCGGTAGTTGTAAATTCTGCAATAACATCTACAAGCTCGTTGGATGGTAATTTAACAAAGGTCTTACCCCTAAACGAGGCGACAACTATGCTTTTTGTAAATCCAAGTTTGATCTTCGTCATTCTCGGCTTTTCGTACCTCTTTACTTTATGTGGTATCTTCTTCCACTGCAAGAACCGTTCAATAGCGCTCACTACCCTTTCGTAGTCTGCACTGAGCAGGTATCTCACATCTGCTCCTATGAGCGATTACTTAATTTACTTTTCCTTAGCTTTTGGCATGTGGAGATGTATTCTAGCGTTGGAAAGGTCGGGATCTTACATAACGCTGCTGGCATGGAGCATAATAAACTACAAATAGTCGGATAGTATTTATTAAGGCAATTAGGACTTTGTAGCTTTTACATTAACAAAGGCTAAGAGCTACCGAAAGTTTAAAATCCCATATCATTTCATGATGTAAAAAA
>QMZF01000264.1 GCA_003663055.1 Archaeoglobales archaeon
GCAATTGTGGGTGTCATGTGTGTAAGGGAACCAGAAGCCGTGAAACTCCATTTTTGCGTCCCATTTGAATTTATAGCGAGTAAATGGTTTCCTGAACAGATGTATATCGTTCCAAAATCATCGATTATTGGTGAAGCTAAACCTATAGACTCTCTTGTATCAAAACTCCACTTTATCGTTCCATTAGGATAAAAGGCATATAGGGTTCCGTTATTAATTGAAATATAAATCGTCCCATCTTTTCCTATTGCTGGGGTCGAATACACAGCTATGCCATTGGTGTTAAATTTCCATTTTTGTGTTCCGTTTGGAAAGAATGCGTAAAAGTAACCGTCTTTATGACCAATATAAATCGTTCCGTCCTCGCCTATTGATGGAGATGAGGGGGAATAGACAGATGAACCTATCGTAACTGTCCATTTCTGCGTTCCATTCGGATAAAGTGCACGAAGTACACCTCTATTGTCCCCAAAATATATGGTGCCATTTTCATCTATCGCTGGTGAGGAGGAAATTGAAATCTGGTAGCCTGGATAGTGCCACTTTTCAGAACCGTCGATAGTATATGCGTAAAATTCTCCGTTTGTGCCAAAGTATATCGTGTCAAAAGCGATTATTGGAGATGATTCGGTCGAAGCATATGGAGTTACATGCCTTGACCACCCTAACGTGCCGTTTGGATATAAGCAATACAGAGTGACTCCTCCAGAGCCTGAAAGGAAGCACACACTTCCATCAGAGGCAACCACAGGGGAAGAATCAAGTCCATAGTCATCATTCGTAACGCTGTAATCCCACTCTATTGTTCCGTTTGGATTAATAGCAAATAACTTGCTAACTTTAGAGTTCGAATCGTAGAAGCCTACATAGATTGTTCCGTCAGCACCTATTACGGGGGGTCTTACTATGCCTTTTCCTAGATCAAGCACCCACTTCGCACCAACCTCAGGGGCGACTTTATACCCACTCCTTCCAGTATGATTTAAATCGTGCATAAAGGTGGGCCAAGAAGAGTTAGCAAGTTCTACAGGTTTTTTATCTCCAATCGCATATAGTATTCCATCACTTCCTCCAAGATAAATCGTTCCATCGCTTGCTATGATTGGCGATGTATGAATAGGTTTTCCAATAATGGCACTCCATTTAAGTGTGCCATTTGGATAAAGAGCGTAGAGTTTACCATCCCTAGAACCGATGTATATCACACCATTTTTATCTATTGCAGGAGAAGACCAGACTATTTTATCTTCAGTGGTGTAGCTCCATTTAGGTGTTCCATTTGGATACAAAGCGTAGATTTTCCCGTCTTCCGAACCAAAGTATATCGTTCCATCATTTCCTATCGATGGGGATGAATATACTTTACCTCCGGTTGGAAAGTTCCACTTTAGCGTTCCATTTGGATAAAGAGCGTACAAGTTACCGTCATGGGATCCCACATATACTGTGCCGTTTTCATCAATGCATGGAGAAGACAGCACTTGGTCTCCTGTTGGGTAACTCCATTTAATCGAACCGTCCGGGTTAATTGCATATATTGCGCCGTCGCCCGTACCCACATATATCGTGCCATCGCTCCATATAGCTGGTGATGAATGGATGCCATAGTAACTAATATCTTTTACCCATTTAATATTTCCATTTGGATAAACTGCGAATATTCTACCCAAGTTGTCTCCAATGTAAATTGTCCCACTGCCATCTATTGCAGGAGATGAGTAACTGGAGTAAATCGTACCTACACTCCACTTTTGAGTGCCATTGGGGTAAAACGCATACAGTTTATCGTATCCATGAATATACACAGTTCCATCGCTTGCTACTGCCGGAGATTTAAAACTCATCGAGCCATATAACTCACTACTGCTCCATTTTATACTGCCATTTGGATAAATCGCATAGAGCTTTAAACGCCAATCCCTATAGTATGTTGAGTATGTTGACCCAACAACGTATATGGTGCCATCTTCACCGATTACTGGAGTAGACCCTACATCTCCCAGATCCAGACTCCACTTTATACCACTGAGGGAAGGGCCGGCATAAGGGCTCCGCCCTGTGTGATTTAAATCGTGTTTAAACATCGGCCATGGTGAGTTTGCAAGCGAGGTTGTATTGTACTGGTACTTGTCTATGTAGAAACCATCATAGTGTGTTGATGCATCACTTACGAGCCTGACTTTTATCGTATCTCCCGTTACCCATGGAGTCCACACATCTGTTGCTGAGCCCGTGTAGGTTGCGACGGTGTTATTGTTGGCATCAAGTATGTATATGTAATCATGGTAATCTTCAGTTGTGTAATTCACGAAATGCAACCTAATACTCGTTGCACCTGATTGAATTATAGTCCATGTGTTATCATAATTGTTTGGATACGGATGTGGAGACTCTATGACATAACCTACCTCAAAAGTTGCCGCATTAGCAGTACCTACTAAGGCAATTATTCCTAACCCTACAACTAAACCAACCAAAACCCACCTCATTTCCTTTACCCTCCTTTTTAGGAACTGTTAAACTAGTCTCAGAACAAACACCTTCAGATGTGCTCGTATTCACGTATATCGTATCAGCTTCAGCACTTCCAACTAAGCCCAGCAGGCAGAGCAATGCCAGGATTACTATACGTCTCATCTCGCTACCTCCTGCTGGGATACCCTAACCTATATACGTGGAATTGGACAAAAGGGCGAAAGTTAAGCCAAAGAGCGAAAA
>QMZF01000265.1 GCA_003663055.1 Archaeoglobales archaeon
AACCGCTCGCTCTGGGTGGTAGTAATTCGATAAGAAATTTACAAGCGCTATGTCCTGAATGCCACCACGTGAAAACGAAATATGATAGAAAGAAAATTGCAGAAGCCAGAAAAAAGAGGGAAAGTAGTTTTTCCTTTGACATCGACATCGAACCTTCAGAAATTCCCGATCTGTTTGGTTCGAGCTCTGGGAAGAGTAAGGGCAAGAAGAAGAAAAGGAAAGGGGAAGAGCAGGAAGAAAAAGAAAGATGATTTTGGATTTGACTTATTCTAGCGATTTTTTACAATCTCGCAGTAAACTTTTGAGGATTGAGGACTGAAGATAGGAATGGAATAAACACATTCCAGAAGCTAAAATTATTAAAATTATTAAAATTGTTATAAAAATGAAAATGTAGAATTGCTTTAAATCTTACAACTAGTAATCTAACGATAAATATAACTTCACTGGGTAGGAGAATCAAAATGAAGTTGGAAACAAGAAATTGTGGGAGAATTTTTCTATCTAAGGCTTGGAGGATGGGGAATTTACCACAAGGACAAGTTTTTAGCGAGGTATAACTGATTGGAAATAGGCAATTTGCAAATTGCTAACAAACGCATCCTTGAAGTAGGCAGAAAGCAGGGAAATAAAAATATTAAACAATAGAAAGGAAATGGCTTAATGAGCTCGAAAAAGTTTGGTCATTTAAGATAAGATTGTTCTTATTTCTTTGGAGGATGAAGAAATGCACGAGCATTAGGGAAAAAAACAGCTAAAAGGTAATTTAAGTTTTAAGAAACTATTATCCAAAAATACGAAGTGCGGCCGCCGGGATTCGAACCCGGGCAACGGGCTCGGGAGGCCCGTGTCCTGCCACTAGACTACGACCGCTCGATGTTTCATCTCCACATCTAAATATATTCATTTCGGTGCGTTGCCATTGTGACCTAAAAAGCTCTATAATGCTGTAAAAGGTTATCGAAAGGAGGAAAGTGGAAACTGCTGCGAGTAGAGCAAAGGCAACATAATCGGGGAAGAGAAGCTCTCCATGGACGTACATACTTCCAGTAGCAACTTTTAAAACTTAACCTTTACCCTTCCACTACTTTACTTTCTCAAGTTATGGAGTACTGCACTCTCCGAGCTTTTCCTATTGGATAAACTCCAAGAGTGGACATTTCTTTCGCTAGCTATCAATTATCTTTTTCAAGCATATGTAGATCCCTCTGTAGTTTCATTGCACGTTTAATTTTCATCTCTCCAAAGCCTAACGGTTTCACCAGTATTGAAAGTCTGGCCAGAGAATGTATTATAGTATGAAAGTCAAAGCAACAATCTTCATTAAAAAAGCGCTAATGCAGGGTTTTAGCTGATCTAGCAGGAACTTTCTACCAACTCATATCCACCAGATGAAATAATGGAGTTGAGGGAGATAATAAGGGAAAGAATTAGACTGAAAAAAACTGTCAAGATAAAGAGCAGGATTTATTCAATCCTGACAAAGAATGAGTAAAGTATGAAGGTAACCTTTTCAACACAGAAGGAAGAGAATTTCTGAATTCTTTAAACAACGAATGCATACGCTATCTGAGAATCTTTCATCAATTGAGAATGAAATAAAAGAGATCGACAAGGAAATAAGGCAGAAGTGCATGGAGAATGAAGAAACAATACTTCTAACAACAATTCCGGGATTTTTCTCAGCCTAATCTACGCAGAAATAGGAGACGCAAAGAGATTTCCAAATTCAAAGAAGCTCTGCAGTTATGCAGGCTTAGCGCCATCGATAAGGCAGTCTGGAAACAAAGTACTTACGCAGTCCTTGCACTTCTCCCGCATCTTTTTCATGTTCTCAGCGAACACCACTGTGGATAGAAGCTTCGGTTTACATCAGACCACGAGGGGCAAACGCCTTGCTATCAAGACGGCAATGAAGCAAGCTATGCAAAGAATTGCAATGGCTATTAAGCTGAGACTTGAAGAAAGCAAAATTCTCAATCCTTCGAGGGTTGCAGTTCGCCAAGCTCCATAGAAAGAAAAGAAGGGCTGAGCAATCATTAATTCGCTAATCAGGCTTGGCCTTCTGCGATCTAACTCTCCTACGGCGTACATAGCGGTAATTCCCGCAATAAGGAGCAAAGCTTGCTTAGAGGCAGAGTGGTCGAAGAAAAGAGTAAAACCCTTTTCAAACGTTAGCAGTGCTACAAGAATCCAAGAGGTAGCGAGCAGCGTTAGGTCAACCCACCGTTATGCACGGGCCGTATATCCTTCTCCATGGCACTGTTTTAATTGAAATTAAGTCTTCGTCGGCAGTGGAAGACATTTCGAGCAAGTCCTCGTTGAGGAGTTAGAGCCTTTTTACGTTTCTCCTCTCGTAAACGATTTTACATCTCCCCTCAACGCTTTTCGCCATATACGTATAAATATACGTATATATCCCACGTCTAACAAGCCTTGAAAGAGGAAAAACGGCTCTATGCCTCTGTCTTTGACGGTTGTTAGGCTGTCTAGGAGGAGATGGAGAAGCATGCCAAAGGCGAGAGGGGGCAGGATGAGCCAGAGAAAAAAGCAAGAAAGACGTTGTGAAATATGGAGATGGAACTGTTCCTCCTGATACTCTTTTGGGAATCCAGAAGTATTCCCTATCGAGATCGGGAATTAGAGCTCGGCAAGAAAGAGGCGCATTTTGGGCATCTACAAGCAAACCCGCAAGTAAGGCGAAGCCTGCATG
>QMZF01000266.1 GCA_003663055.1 Archaeoglobales archaeon
TGCTTTCTCAAAGCAGTTGATCTAATATGCATTCGGGAGCTTTAGGACGCAAAGCTCAAGGATGATAGAGATTTAAATCTGAATAAAATAAAAGTCCTCTGAATTTGATTAAAACGACATGAAGAATTAGTATGCGCAATAAAGATATACTGGTTTGGGATAATAGCAGTGTATTATGAGCGAGTTAATCGAGATTTCTATAGTTTGGGGTTGAGATAAATGAAGATCGGCAAGCTTGAGAAAGTTTCACTTAGAGAGATATGGAAAGATGAAGCAAGAGATTTTTTACCAGGGCTTTAGGAAAATATAGAGTATCTTAATGATTCCTTGGATATATCACTTTCAGTGATTGAACGTGAAAAAAGCGTTGGTACTTTTGCTGCAGATATTTTAGCTGAGGACAGGGATGGAAATAAAGTAATTATAGAATGCCAACTAGAAAAAACTGACCATGACCACCTCGGGAAAATCCTTACATATCTTACAAATCTTGAAGCTAAAACCGCCATTTGGATTTGTAGTGACCCACGCCCAGAACATATTAAGGCAGTAACATGGCTTAATGAAGTAACTCCTGCAGATGTGTCGTTCTATCTTGTAAAAATTGAGGCCGCTCGTATAGGTGAATCTCCCCCAGCACCTCTATTTTCTGTAATTTGCGCTCCAAGTGAGGAAGCGAAAGAAATTGGTGAGAGGAAGAAAGAATTCGCTGAAAAGCATAAGAAACGATTAGAATTTTGGACACAGCTTTTAGCGAAAGCTGAGAAAAGAACTAAATTACATGCAAATGTGTCGCCGAGTACGGATAATTGGATATCAGCAGGTGCGGGAAAATCAGGATTGGCATATAGCTACGTAGTAACTATGAATGAGGTGAGAGTAGAACTAAATATTGATAGAGGAGATAAAGATGTCAACAGGCAAATATTCAACGCACTTTTATCTAAGAAGGATGAAATTGAATCTCAGTTCGGAGAGAGTTTGGATTGGGATTATGTTGAGGGTAGACGTTCATGTCATATTAGATGGAGATGTAAGGAAGGTGGTCTCAAAGATGAAGATAAATGGGAATACCTTCAAGATAAGATGATCGATGCTATGATTAGACTAGAAAAAGCCCTCAAGAATCATATTAAGAGATTAACTATTTGAAAATTATATTTAGTAAATAATTTATAAGAAAACTTAAATTACCATTTGCAAGGTATCAAGCGAAGATAGCTAGACTAATAACCTACAAACATGTAATAATTATTGTCTGGAAATACGGAAACTCTATAAAGAGGATTATTAACATGGAATTAGGGAAAAAGAATAATTGCTTTATTGTAGAAATGTACAGGAGTTTTCAAAATAGGGTAAAATGAGAGGTAAAAAACTTATAACGAAAGCATATCCTCAGCCACGTAGTAACCCCTCGGATGTCCGCAGGATGGGCACTTCTCGGGCGGCTCTGTTCCGTAGTGTATATACCCGCATTCGAGGCACACCCATGCGACCTCTTTGTCCCTCTTAAACATAGTTCCGTTCTCAACTGCTTCGAGGAGTTTTCTGTACCTCTTCTCGTGGTGCTCTTCGGCTTTTGCTATTGCCCTTAGCGTGCTTGCTATGTTCTTGAATCCCTCTTTTTCTGCAACGCCCGCAAACTCGGGATACATCTTCGTGTATTCGTGATTTTCTCCCTCTATCGCTGCCTTCAAGTTCTCGGCGGTGTTGCCCCAAACAAGCGGAGCTTCTATCTCAACCTTTATGGATTCGCCCTCTTTAAGCTCCTGAATGAACTTCAGGAGATTTTCCGCGTGCTCCTTTTCATTTTCTGCAGTTTCGAGAAAAACCCTCGAAATGAAAACGTATCCTTCTTCTTTCGCAACCTTTGCATAGAATGTATAGCGATTTCTCGCCATGCTTTCTCCTACAAATGCCTTAACCAGGTTTTTAAGCGTTTCAGAAGTCAAACTTTCACCTCCTTATAGCAGAACCAGTCAAAGCAGTCGAATTCTTCAGCTTCTGCTTTTTCAATTCTTTCCTTCGCTTCCTTCTCACTCGTTGGAGGGGGTATTATTACCTTACCCGGGTGGATCATTCCGTACATTTCAGCAATTTTTCCCCTGTCGTCGACTATCACGGGGAACGGAATCACTACTCCAAACCTTTCCTTTATCCACTCCGCCCACTTTATGTGGCTGAAAAGATCAATGCTCAGGCCAACGAGCTCGCAGTTGAGCTCCTCAAAATCCTCGTACCTCTTCGCAAAGGCCAAGAACTCGGTCGTGCAGACTGGTGTAAGATCCGCTGGATGGCTAAAAAGAACAACCCATTTCCCTCCGAAGTCCTCAAGAAACTCGATTTGCCCTTGGGTTGTCACACGTCTGAAAGTCGTCGCTCTCTCCAAACAGGAGGACATACTGTCCAATATAGTTTTCTAATAATAAATATTTTTTCGTTCGATTAAATAAGCAAACCAGTTTTTATTTTTAAAACAATTCTGACGACCTCATCCAAAGTTATTCCGACCATTTCTCCCTTATTTTTTCTGCTGGATTCGGATAAGCGTCCTTGATTATTTCTGCAAGTCTGCAGATTCTAAAGACTACGTACTTCTTCTCGACTTCCCAGTCGTCTATTAGCGAGACGAACTTATTTTTGAAACCCTCGAAAACTTCTGGGTTTGTTCGGCCTATTTCAGCTATTCCGAGCGGAGCGCCAATACA
>QMZF01000267.1 GCA_003663055.1 Archaeoglobales archaeon
CTCACACTGACCCTCGGATTCGGCGCTACTATTGAAATGTCCATGGAAATCGTGTCGCCTATACCGCCGCCATAAGGCGTTATCGAAAAGTACAGTCTATGCTCTCCAGGAGAGAATTCGGAAAGGTCTTGATTAAGAATATAAAGATAGACTTCTGCCCAGCTCTCTGCATTAACATCCACAGTAGAACATTTGAAAACATCCGTGACCATGTCGATAGAAGCGCATACCTCATATCGTTGCTTAAATGGAAGATGATTGGAAACATTAAATCCCGTGCCTAAATAGATCCAGTAATCAGGAAGGGTAGGTCTTACAGGATAGGGACTGTACTCATAACTTATTACTTCATACGTAGGACTAGTCATGTTCCACTTCAAACCTTTATCGCCTAATACTAGAATGTTAGAATATCCAAGGAAGTTTGTGAAAATAATCTCGCCATCGCTATTTACATTTATGCTGCCGTTACGAGGAATAATTCTCATGTGTGTGATGACAAGAGTTCCGTAAGCCCATTCAAATTCTCTACCCTTTTCATTCAACCTTTCCAAACTTACTGGATAGACTATTGCTGGATCGGAAAAATGGATTCCCAGCTGTCTAAGCAGCCATCCGCTTGGATCATTTACATACAGTGCTGTGCATCCTCCATCTCCTGCATAACCAGTAATAACAACAGCGTGACAGCAGTATGATTTATTCCCTACTGCAAGGATAACGGGTTTTCCTGCGTCTATTTGACCCTTCACGTACTCAATTAAATCATCGAGGTTACCGAAACTATTCAATTCTACATCGTAATTATAATTTGTTTCAATATAATCACCTAACTCTTCTCCAGAGGCACCTTCGTCAAAATTCAGGCGCAAATCTTTGGCTACATCCCATACATGAATGTCAAAACTGCAACATCTTAGAAGCATAGCTACCGATGCTGGGCCGCACCAGTGGGATCCATCCTGATACTCATACGGGACTGGAAGTATCTTGACGTTGCTAACCCTGATATCATGGCACTTGTAGTCTATGAACGAGAAACCATCGTCGCCCACATGCCTGCTGTATGGCGGATTCTTACTGTGTGGATCATCCGGTTCCTCCGCTGGATCCCTCGCAATGTAAGCTTCGTACTCGCCAGTGTATGGATTGTAAACCGTATCGTCCTTATCCTTGAGCCAAGCCCTGTAGTATATCTTCAAGCCGTCGCCGACACCAGGCTTTATCCTCGCAGTGGCTTGAGCTGAATCCCCCTTTACGTAAAGCTCCACGACGTTGGGCTTTTCCTCTATTTTCATCGTATGATTTGCCGGGTCTCTGTCCACAGCTTCGGGATCAATTATGTCGTAAGCGGTGACACTGTCAAACGTTCCCTTATCAACGCTAACAAATGTCGCGTTTTCAAGCCTTATGTGAACTCCTCCGAAGTTCGACTTCTCACCCTCGTTTCTCAACTGAATTGTTAGGTTTATGTAGCCGTCATGCCACTCATAGCTTACCGTTACTTTTGGTTTTGGTTTTAGAACGGGTTGGAAGTAATTCTCCCAAGGTTGAACAAGAGGATAATTATCCGTGAAACTAATGGCTGGATATTGTACATCGCGATGATACGGAGAATCACCGATACCGTTGCCATCCTTATCAGAGCCTTTGTAATCATCCCAGTAATTACCCATGCAGGATTGATATTCCCTTCCATTATAGACATAGCTTATTGGATTACTCCAGAGCTTTAACCAAGTTCTCCCTCCATAAATAATAACCGGAGATTCATATAGATTATTTGATGAGTTGATGAAGTTATTGAGATATACTACTGCATTAACATTCTTAATCCATATCGCACAGCCACAATCTCCGAACGTATTCTTACATACCTCAATTAATGGTATAACTTCAACACCCTGGATTGCGACACCGTACCGTCTACAGTTAAACGAGTTATTAGATATTTCTACATAATTGAAGTACTGGTTTAAAGTGTTAATCATTACACCATCGTTACACTCTGTGAACGTTGAATCTAAAACATAGACATTGCGACCGAAGTAAACGTCAAGACCTGTACCTATATTATTAAACTTGCAATTTACAACTTTGATGTCGCCCCCTCTCTCCCAAATATATCCTGAACTTTTCGTAGAAATGGCAGTAGATACATCCTTAAATGTGCAGTTCAAAACTTTAACTGGCCCATTAACAATATATATACCTGATGAAGCATTCACGATATTTAAACTTTCAATAGTGATATGCTGCTTAACAATGAACAAATTCCTCCCATTTCCGTTAATCGTTGGGCAGCCTTTTCCTATTATTGATAATTCTTTGTCCAATGATATATCACTTTCATGGTATATTCCACCTTTAACAACAATAGTGTCTCCAGCAGAAGCATTATCGACAGCCCACTGAATCTTTTCGTAATCATCAGGAACGTAGATCGTCTTTGCAGACGCCACACCCACGACGCATACGAGCATGCAGAGGAACAAGAATGCTGTGCAGGAGAGCGAGAGTTTTGTGATTTCCCCTCTCATCACAATCCCCTCGCTTCTCCTCATGTTTCCTCAGAGCTTTGACTTAAAAAGATTTTCTATTACGCCTGCCTCTCTCGTCTGAAAGTTAACAGCGTCGGGCATTCGTGGAAACTTCTTTCACGCTCTCCTTAATTTCGGAAATGCTCGCATCTGTCTTGAATGCGGTGTC
>QMZF01000268.1 GCA_003663055.1 Archaeoglobales archaeon
GAAAACAGGTAAAGTTGCCATTCTTACAGCCGGCACTTCGGACATTCCTGTTGCTGAAGAAGCTGCCGAGACGGCTGAATTTCTTGGTATGGATGTCATAAAGTTCTACGATGTCGGTGTTGCAGGAATCCACAGACTTGTGGAGCCAATTGAGAGAATAAAGAGGGAAAAAGTGAATGCGATAATAGTCATAGCCGGTATGGAGGGAGCTCTCCCATCGGTGGTAGCAGGACTAATTGACAAGCCCGTTATTGCAGTTCCAACCTCTGTTGGTTATGGGGTAAATCTTGGAGGCCTTACTGCTCTCTTTGCCATGCTTCAGAGTTGCTCTTCCGGTGTAGCGGTTGTAAACATAGATAATGGCTTTGGTGCCGCAGTTTTTGCATACCTCATTGCGAGGACGGCGAAGCAATGACCTTCTCGACTTTCCCGAGGCTCTCTTCTTTCCCGAGGATGTAAAGGATGTCTCCTTTTTGAATTGTTGTATCTGGGTCGGGAAATATAACTTCTTTTCCCCTTTCTATCGCAACCACCATACAGCCGGTCAATCTTCTCAAGTTGGTCTCTCTGAGACTTTTACCCGAAAGTTCCTCGTTTTTAAGTTCCATTTTTTCGAGCATAAGCTCTCCCTCCCTTCCTATCACCTCGATGAAGTCCGCAGCGGTAGGCCTTCTAACGGCTATGGAAACCTTTTTTGCCGCATCCCTATACGGTGATAGAAGCATGTCAACCCCCGCTCTTTTGAGCTTTTTCTCGCCAGCAGGAGTTCTGAGGATTGCTATTGTGTAAACGTTTGGATTCAAATCCTTTGCAACCATTATGGCAAAAGCGTTGGAAGAATCTCTTTCCGTGCAGGCTAT
This sequence comes from Archaeoglobales archaeon, assembly GCA_003663055.1. Lineage (GTDB taxonomy): Archaea > Halobacteriota > Archaeoglobi > Archaeoglobales > Archaeoglobaceae > Archaeoglobus_C. The sequence goes on from QMZF01000268.1 coordinate 861, forward strand.
GAGGCTCTTTGCCCTTCTTATGCCCGCTCTCTCGAGAACTTCCTCTTCGGTAGCATCCCCTTGAACGGCTAAAAATCCGTTTTCCCTCGCTATTGCTACTTTGTTTGGGTCGAGATCCACTATGACAACCTTATCTGTTGGGAGTTCTTTGGATATTTCTACTCCCATTTTACCGTAGCCACATATGATGTAATGGCCCGAAATCTTTTCAAGCACTTTTTTCCACCTCTCTCTCCTCTTTTCAATGAGAATCGGCATTATCGAGTTTATCGAATAAAGAAAGATACCAACACCAAAGATCATGAGAAACATCGAAAGGGCCCTTCCAGCAGTACTAAGCTCACCAACTTCTCTGTAACCGGTCGTAGTAATTGTTATAACTGTCATATAAAGACAGTCAAAGATCGGCCAACCCTCAATAAAGTAGTACCCGAGGGTGCCTAAAATCGTAACGGCAATGAGAAGAATCGCTACGTAGGCAACTTGTCTTTCGATGTTATTATTTGGCATTAATGTAGAGTTGTCACAACAAATTAAAATTTTTGGCGATTATCATACGATGTGAGGTTCGATGCCGAAACTGTTGCAATGTTGAAGGTTTTGCTGGCCGGTGTATGGATAAAAACACTCGGCTATCTAACTGTAGGAGCTGGGATTTTCCTTGCCCCAGTTAGCAAACTCTCAACTGCTGTAATAACTCTCGGACTCATACTCGTCGCAATCGGATGGATTCTTGTATATAAAGCACTCATCATGTCGAGGAGGTAGTGGAAAAAGTAATGCTGGGAATTTTAACAGCCTTGGGGATATTTATAAGCTGTTCAGCATCTTTTTGCCAGAGCATCTTTCAAGGTTGCATAACTATGTATTTACATCAACCGTACTGCTACTGACATCCGTTATAGCTTTAGTATATCTCCATTCTAAGGATGAACTGAGGAGGATATCGTTTGCTATAGCCATTTCATCTTTCTTCGACTGGATGGGCAAGACTGCTTGAAACTATCATGAAATTACAGGCATTTCGCCATCTCCGTCATTGGCAGATGTTTTTTGGATTGCAGCGTATATACCAGTAGTATGCGTAATGCTAGAATTCTGAAGAAGTACTCAAGACACATAAACTTTAAAGGATTTTTACTCTCTTCAGCTCTCGTAGCCTTGGCAGTTGACGTTGCCGTCATTCCAGCAATTTACTACGCGCACAGCAGTCTAAGCTTTCTAGAGGCTTTAGTTTCCATAACCTAATAGGGCATTTACTATACGGGTCTCTGCCCGATGCACTCTTCAATCTCTCATACCTTACCCTTCTCGCTGGCCTTTACAAAGTATATTCAAAGGACGTGAGGATAATCAGCGTAGAAGAAATTGAGAGGGAGAGATCTGGGAGATCCCAAATACAAGACAAGCTTAAGGCGAGGATCGAAAACTCTATAGGTCTGATAAGGTCGATGAAGGAAATTTCCGGATTTTCTGCCGAAATAAACGTCGATGTCCCAGAAGTAGACGTTAAGGCCGATGATCTGCTATCATCGTTATTGGAAACATCATCCTCAATGCTATTGTACACAACGAGGATGTCGTGAAGATAAGCATCTCTGCAAGGAGGATCAATGGGTGGGTTGAAATCAGAATTGTCGATAACGGCTGAATTCCAGAGAATATTAGGGAGGAAGTGTTCAAAGAGGGCTTTGGAGAAGGGCTAGGGTCTATATTTAGGAAGATTATTGTGGAAAACTACGAGGAGAAGTAAGAATAGGGGATAATATTCCCAGGGGTACGGCATTCGTTACCAGGTTGAGAGCTAAAATTGCTAAGACTACGTAGTTGGACATTTTA
>QMZF01000269.1 GCA_003663055.1 Archaeoglobales archaeon
ATTTCCGTACGCTCTGCCAAACATCTTTCTGTATTCTCTATTTATCCGCATTATGTGCCTTTTCGAGTTCTCCATGGCCTTCTGCTGCTCCCATTTGAACTCCATGTAGTCGCTTGGTAAGGCGTAAACTCCGAAGGTCATTGGGTTTTCGGGATCAAGCTTGTATTCGGGCTCGAAAGGTGGCAGGAATTCATCAACCATCGCCTGATCTGGAAGCAACACCGGCTCATACGTATGTGTTAGTACGTAGCCGTCCATACATACCATCGCGGGAAGCATTACATCCTTACTTTCAGCAATTCTGTAGGACTGGATTATTAAATCCACAACCTCCTGAACGGATTCGGCGTAGAACTGGAGCCATGAAGTGTCTCGCTGAGCAATCGAATCTGAATGATCGTTCCATATACTAAGCGGAGCACTCAAAGCCCTGTTTGCATTAACCATGACAACTGGCAGCCTCATGCCAGCAACCGCGTGCAACACTTCGTGCATCAACGCCAAGCCTTGCGCTGAAGTAGCTGTGAAGGTTCTCATTCCACACGCTTCTGCTCCGGCAATAAGCGATAAGGCCGAATGCTCCGACTCCACATTCACAAATTCTGCATCTAAGCTCCCATTGGCAACGAGCTCTGCAAGCCTCTCAACTATGTGGGTTTGAGGCGTAATGGGGTAAGCTGCTATTACATCCGGCCTGCATAACGCAACTGCATCGGCAACGGAATGCGAGCCTTCCTGTACAACGTACCTCATTTCAGCTCGACCTCCATCGTTATCGCTCCAAGTGGGCAGACCTCAGCGCATATTCCACACCCCTTGCAGTAGTCGTAGTCTGGCACGAAGAAACCGTCCTCGGTTAGAACCAGACACCCATCAGGACAGTACATCCAGCATATGCCGCATTCAACGCACTTTATTTCACACTGCGTTTCCTGTGGGCAAACCCTTCCGCATATCGCTGGTAAAGCGTTCTTTTCTCTTAAAATCCTCGCAGCTTCCTCTAGATTGCCCTCCACTATGCACCTTATAAATCCCGGTATGTCTATCTCGACGGGGCAGCCTGAAATACAGTTGGGTTCTAGGCATTGCAAGCAGCGCTTCGCTTCTTGAACAGCAAGCTCGTAGGTATAGCCCAGAGCGACTTCCTCAAAATCTTTTATCCTTTCCTCTACAGGCCTTTCAGGCATTGGAGTTTTATAGCACTGGAATTCCTCTATTACAACCTCCTTCATTGTGCACCCTCCAGAAACAGTTTCTTAGCAAATTCTTCCTCCTCTCTGTAGGTGGCAAGTCTCTTCAACAGCAAATCGAAATCAACTTCGTGTGCATCAAATTCTGGGCCGTCAATGCAGGCAAACTTCGTAACACCTCCAACTTGTACTCTACAAGCTCCGCACATTCCACTGCCATCAACCATTATCGGGTTCAAGCTTGCAATCGTCTTCACTCCATAGGGCTTCGTCGTTAAAGCAACGAACTTCATCATTATTGCCGGCCCTATGGCAACAACTCTATCGATTTCCCTTTCCTCCAGAAGTTCCTTTAAAGGTTCGGTAACGACACCTTTTCTGCCGTATGTACCGTCGTCTGTCGTTACAATCAGCTCATCGCTGACTTCCCGCATTCTGTCTTCCCATATCAAAAGGTCTTTAGTTCTTGCTCCTATTATCGATATAATGTAGTTTCCAGCCTGCTTTGCTTTCCTCGCTATTGGATATACGGCAGCTGTCCCAACACCTCCACCAACAAAGACTATGGTTTCACCTTTGGGAATTTCAGACGGGTTTCCGAGGGGGCCCGTTACGTGAGCGATTTCATCGCCAACGTTCAGCCTGCCGAGTTTCATTGTGCTCTTGCCAATTTCAAGAAAAACGATTGTGATCGTTCCTTTATCTCTATCAAAGTCCGCAATTGTTAGGGGTATTCTTTCTCCCTTCTCATCTACAATTACTATAACGAACTGTCCTGGTTCGGCTTTTTTTGCGATAAGCGGAGCTTCAACGACTATCTCCTTTATGTTTGGGGCAAGCTCTATCTTTTCCAGAATCTTTGCCATTTAATCACCTCTTAGAAGTCTATCAATCGCTTCAGCAGCAATTCTACCAGCACCCATTGCTGCTATTACTGTAGCAGCTCCAGTGGTAACATCACCACCAGCAAAAACCCTTTCTTTGCTCGTTCTTCCGTATTTGTCTGCAATTATTATTCCCCTCTTTTCATCGTAAACCAATCCTTTAGTTGTACGCATAACCAGCGGATTGGGTTTTTGGCCGATGGCTATTATAACTTGGTCAACGTCGATCGTGAAGTTGCTACCTTCGATTGGTATCGGCCTCCTCCTTCCACTCTCATCCGGCTCTCCAAGCCTCATCCGAATGCATTCCATTTTTTCGACTTTTTCCTCCCCTATAAAGCGGACTGGTTGAGTTAGAGTAATGAACTTGACACCCTCTTCTCTAGCTCTTTCTATCTCTTCCTTCCTTGCCGGCATCTCCTCCTCGCTCCTTCTGTAGACTATGAAGACCTCCTCAGCTCCAAGCCTCAAAGCACATCTAGCAGCGTCCATTGCGACGTTTCCTCCGCCTATTACGGCAACCCTCTTGCCAACTTTAATTGGAGTATCGTACTCTGGAAAAGCGTAGGCTTTCATCAGATTAATTCTAATCAGAAACTCGTTTGCAGAGTAAATTC
>QMZF01000270.1 GCA_003663055.1 Archaeoglobales archaeon
CTCCACTCCTCTGGATTCTCCCTTGCAAAATTGTCGTTTAATTCAGACCTTTTCATGTAATACCAGCATATGAATTCTACCGTGTCCATTATCTCAATGCCCTTCCCCCTTGCCCACTCTCTAAGCTTCTCCCTCTCCTCCCTTTCAGGCAATACGTCATGAAAAACAAAGGTTTGCTTTTCGTACGAATCTTCGATTAGTCGTTCGCATATTTCAACAACATCCCTGTAGCTCAGCTCTTTGTGTTCGCCAGTGAAGCTCTCCTCGTTTGCCAGGCAAACGATTAAATGCGTGTCCTCAACCAAGAAGTCGAAAGCTATCTCTCCCTCGAAGATTTCATCTATTCTTCTTTCCTCAGTGACGTGATCAGGCTCTCCATAAATGAGCCTGATCATCTCAAACATGTTACGCTTGAATTCTTTTAGGGTGTTTGGATAAAACCTCTCATCAACTTCCCAGAAGAACAGTTTCCTGTTAAAGTAGACGCTGTCTATTCCCCAGTCATAAAATGCTCCAGCCTGGGTGAACCATTCCAATGCATCTTTGTAAAAATCCTCTCTTAAACTCATGATTTCGCTCGGTCTCATCTCCCCTCCATCTCTTCTTTCCACAATCAGCCCACTGCTGCTAAAGAAGCGTTCGTCAGTATCGTATAGGTCGTTATAGCTGTCTGCACAGGTTTTCTTAATGTCCCCAAAAACATGGTAAAATGTGAAGACGTAAGTCCTCCAGGGCAATTTCTCTGGAACTTCAACTTCTGGATAGAAGTCAGAATCTTCTCCCCTCAAAGTGGAACGATAAATTTCAATTTCCGCAAGTTCGCCCCTCTCAGAATAATAGGGAAGGATTATCGCTTTGTGCTTTCCGTAGGCTATTTGGCTTCGCTCCTGGTTAAAGTACTCATCGTAGTATGGAGCATCCTCTTCCTTTAGCCTAATGACTATTGTTCCATCTTTCTTGATTTGAATTCTCATGTTTTTTAATTTTCTCTAGAAATTTTAAGTTTTGCCCCTCTTTTTCTTCTTTTTTCCGCATAAAAATGATTCTCTTACATTTTGATTGCTTTATTCTCGCTTGCTTTCAACCTTTCCTAGAAAAAAGATACGCAATTTTCATCCAGCGCCTTCTCAAGAAGTCCGAAGTAGTAATTTACATCGTAACCACTTGCGTTCCAGTAGGGTTCAACGATCCATCTCTTCGCATCGACGACAACGCACGAAACACTAACGCCTGGAACGACTTTAATCCCGAACCTTTCATAAGCTTTGACTGCGGAAGCTTCAAAGCACCTCCTTGAATAGCTGAGCTTCGATATCCTCCTCTCAATTGTAAGCAGCCTTGGACTAACACCGTTCCTAAGCTTATCCTTAAACCTGTCGTATAGCTTCAGCAACTTCTCCTCCAGATCTGCAATCCCCTCAGCACTCTTTGCCTTTGCAAGTAAATCGAAAAGCCTGAGCTGCGCATGCCTGATGTAGGCGGGAAAATCTCTTTGTTTTAAGTCTAAGGTTAAGAAGTGGCGAAAAAAAAAGAGAACTTTTAAAAATTTTGCTTTTTTGTTATAAATGGATGTCCCCTGAGTGGACAATTCATAGGAAATGGGGAGAATTGTTGTGTCGCTTTTCAGAACCAGAAATCGATAAATTAATCGACTTAAAGCAACACGATGCCGGAAGGTACGACCCCAGTATCTTAAAAGAGCAGCTTGACTACGTTCGTCGGAAGTGGGGAGGGGTTGGTGTATATTACTACATCCTGCACCATCTACTAGACAGAGCAGAAGACATTCTGTTAAGTGAGCTAAGCTCGAAACTTGATGCCCCACAAACCCGATTGCCTTCTCCAGATAAATTTACGGAGGAGTTGCTGCACTCCTTTAAAAAGAGGTTCGAAGAAGACAGCAAATCACTTATAACGTGTCTTGAAGAAACTCAATGGTTTTACGAGGTTTTTAGTTATAAAGGAGCTCTGTGCGCCCTTGTTCGGGACATAATAAATAGGGAGAGGTTTAGGGAGAAACTTACGATGGTTATGCTTACTAAATCCGTTGCTCGATATTACTTTCCAAAAAAGCCGACGCCACCGTCAGCCATATTTATAGCAGAATATGTTGAGAAAATTGTTGAAGAACTGTGTAGGTGTGTGGAAGAAGAAAAAGAAAAGGGACTAACTAAATTATAAACAAATAATTCATCTTTTTCAAATCTAAACCGTATCAAAGCATCTCTAAGCTGAATACAGGCGTTGCGAGCTTTAAACGCCAAATAACCATAAAATTTAACTTCACTCCAGCTGATGTAGTGGATGCACATGACAAGCTGGTTCGAGCAAAAGATTGCACCGATGCTTGCAGTAAGGGGGAAGCCGTTCAGTAATGATAAATACATTTACGAGATAAAATGGGATGGGACTCGATGCATATCCTTCGTTGACGTCGAGAATAAGAAGCTAAGGATGCAGAACAGGAGGTTTTACGAAATTTCCCACCGCTATCCCGAGCTCGACCTCTTCGAATTTCTTTCTGAAAATGCAGTTGTTGACGGGGAGGTTGTAGTCCTAAAAGATGGAAAGCCGAACTTTTATGCCTTGCAGGAAAGGGACCATACGGACAACAAGCTAAGAATAAGCTTTCTTTCAAAGAGAATGCCAGCTAATTACCTAGTTTATGATGTTCTCTACAC
>QMZF01000271.1 GCA_003663055.1 Archaeoglobales archaeon
AGAGATGGCGCCGGACGCGGAAGTAAGATATGGGGACTATCCGTGCAAATCCAGAGATATGTCGCTAGTCCTCCTTTTTTCCGGGATAACAAAGCTTAAATTTTGAAAAGCTGGATCGAGAAAAACCATTCAAGTCACATCTAATGAATTGGATTTGACTGCTGACGCTATTATTTGTTGGCGCGCCAATACTTATACAATAAAACAATAAAACCTTAAAAGCTCAAAATGACAAAAGGTAGGCCAAAAAGGTTTGTGAGAAGTTAGGAGAAGCAATAACTACGATAGTTGATGCAATAGAAGATGACACGATAACCAAGGGGGAAGTGCAGAAAATAGTTAAAGGAGTGGAAAGACGTTATTGATGCGGTGGGGGATTGAGATGGACGAGGGTGATCTTATTGATTACATGAAGCAGTTTAAATGGAAGACTTGTGGAATTTTTAAATTTTTGCAGGCAGCAGGGAATATTTGCTAAAGATATTTGTGTAGAGTGTTTAAGAAAAGAGTTTGGGGAAGACTGGGCATTGAGATATTTGAATGAATTTAAAGGAACGGAGATTGAATGGGATCATTGCTATTTATTGGTAAGGGAGAAGGATATAGAGAGACTTGAAAAGGAGCTAAGAAAGCTATGTGAGACAAGATGGGGAAGGTTAAGGAAAGAGACATTGAATGGCGAGTCGGTAATTTTATTAGAGTTGAGTAGCTACGATGAGCGAGTGGATAAAATAATTAAGGTAGGAGGACGAAGATTATGCGATGACAAACTAACAACTGGATTTTTAGTTGAGGAAATTGGAGTATAGATTTTAGAATAGAAAAGATATAGGAAAATAAACAAGACTAAAGTTCATGTTACAATCCTCGCTCCATCCTCTTCGACTACAACGGTGTGCTCCGCCTGCGAAACCAACCCTTTACCAACTTCTGTTAAAACGGGATATGCCCTCAATACTCCATCTCTTACAAGCTTATTTATTACAAAATCAGACACCCTATTCAGCCACCTCTTTGCGAAAGGTAGAGTTCTATACTGCTTAATTTCCTCGAGCATCTCTCTCGCCAACTTCATCCTCACAGGTTTTGGGTTTATGAGGGAGAATATCTCAATCTCGCTTCTCTCAACAACCTTGCCAACCCCGTTGGTGGCGAAGGGCTCTATCGCTATGATCATTCCCTCCTCAAGCACAACACCTTTTTTTGTGGAGAAGTTGTATATTGTTGGTGGAGCGTGGGCAATCCAGCGCTGGAGTCCGTGGCCTGTTAGATTTATAATTGGTTTGTATCCAAACTCTTTTATCGTTGACTCTATAACATCTCCGAGTTCCGCTGTGTCGATTCCAGCATGAATTGCATCGATTGCGTTTTTTAAAGCCTCCTCAGAAGCTTTAACTAGATCGTTGTGGTCTCCGAGGTCAACAGAAATGGCCGTATCGGCAATATATCCATCGATATGAGCTCCTACATCGAGCTTTACAAGATCCCCCTCTTTAAAAACCCTCTCATCGCCTTTCTTTGGTGTGAAGTGTGCAGCATCGCTATTTATGGATATGTTGCAAGGAAAAGCAGGCTTAGCTCCAAGTTCAACTATTCTACCCTCAACGAACTCTGCAACCTCGAGAAGCTTGACACCTGGCTTTATCAGCTTTATGGCTTCCTCTTTTACCTGTCTGAGCACCTTTCCGGCTTTTATGGTTTTTTCAATTGCCTCGCTTGCACTCATACTTTCACCCAGTCCTCGTAAGGGGTTAAAACCTCGCAGCCACCTCGCCCTACAACTACGGTGTCTTCAACTCTAACACCGCCAACGTTTCTATAGTATAATCCCGGCTCAATCGTAAACACCATTCCTGCTTTAAGTACATCGTCATTCTCGAATATTCTCGGCTCCTCATGAACCTCTAAGCCAACTCCATGACCTGTTGAATGGATAAATCCCTCGCTCGCTTTACTTCTCAGCGTGTGATACCCATAGGACTCTATCACATCGCAGACAGCATTGTGCACATCCCTAGCGGTTATTCCCTCTCTTACTGTTTCAATACCCTTTTGTTTTGCCTCTATTACGACCTTTAGCATCTCCTCTATTTCGCTGTCACAATCCAGCAGTACGGTCCTCGTAAAGTCTCCGTAGTAGCCGTGTTCTCTACTCTTCGGGAAGATGTCTACTACTACGTGTTCCTCGATTCTGCCCCTTCCTCTGAAGTGGGGTAGTGCTGTGAGTTTGCCAGAAGCAACTATTGTACCTTCGGCAATAAATCCCTGTTGGAAGAGGTACAGCTCAACTGCATACCTCAACTCTTCACACGTCTTTTCTCTGCTTATTTCTCTCCTTATGAAATCAAATGCCTTAACCGCTGCGATGCATGATTCTCTGATTTTCTCAACTTCTTCCTTACTCTTGATAGCTCTCTTCTTCAAAAAAGGATTTTCAACAACTTCAACGCTAAAATTGAGATTTAAGGCGATATATGCCGGGAAGTCGGGAGGGATTTGCACCCTCGTGACGCCCCTCTCTCTTAAAAATTCTTTAAGGCTCTCTACGAAGGCTGTCCTGGCATCCATCTTTTTTCGCCTTTCGTGATAGCCTATTTCGGAATAGGAAACAACCTCATCGGCTTTGCTCTCTCTCGCAGCCCTCTCCTTTTCCATATCCGGGACAATGAGAA
>QMZF01000272.1 GCA_003663055.1 Archaeoglobales archaeon
GAACAAAAACTTCTCCTTCCTTTATTATTATTTTTTGAGTGCCTGGAGGCCACTGACAGGTTGCATCCGCTGGGTAGGGTACATCAATCTCTCAGCAATTGGACAGTTTTCTGAGTCCTCTCCCAGTTCACAAAGCATGTTTCCACAGCAGTTGGCTTGCAACTCACACTGACATTCGCCATTGACGCATTCCCATTTCCAGCAAGGTTCGTCTTTATATGGAACATTCTCCACAGTCTTCTGGACAATTGCCCTTGCAGTACAGGGGTCTCCATCATAGCAGTCTAGATCGGAATAGCATCTCGGTGATACAACTTCTACACTTACTGTTAGATACTTATTCTCTGGATTTGCATCCTTTGGCTCCTCCAGACCAACGGAAATTTTGCTTACGCCTTCTTTAGCTTTCCACGTTAAGCTGTAGTGTTTACGCAACCGCCACAAATTTTTTGGTCTTCTATGGATTTTATCAGGTTGCCATCCTCGTATAGAGTTATTCTAAAATCGGATTCTGCTCTACCGCTATTCAAAACGCTAAGGTTGATTAGCATCTCTTCTCCCGCTAAAACCTGTTTGGGTAGTTCAACATCCAAAAATTCCAAATCGGGCATCAATCCAGAACTCTCAAACTGGAGTATAAAATTAGCCGACATGCCAAGGTAAGAGAGGCTAAGAAGCTGAACATTTGGGTTTATCTACCTCCTTACTCTCCAGACTTGAATCCGATTGAAAACGTTTGGATTTAAAAGAGTTGTTTCTGGGGTATCTCGCTAAAAGTTGAGGGATTGAAGGAAACAATTGCTAATTTCAAAAAGTTAACGGAGTCATTATCATTTGCAAAAAGCTGAATTGAGAAGTTCTTGTGTAAGTTCAGGATGTTATGCTTTAACCATAATCAGAACGTCAGAACGTAACATAGAACACCAGAGTAGGCAAGCGTTTATATATTGCCGGCAAGAGTCCAACGATGGATGTTGATGTTGCTGTAGTAGGTGTTGGTGTAGCTGGGGCGTTTGCCTTAAGAGCCTTATCAAAGGACTTGAACGTTGTCGGTATAGACAAGAGGCAAACGCTTGGCTATCCCGTTGAATGTGGGGAGATCATTCCGACAAAGAAGGAAATGAGAGAGCTTTTGCCAGACCTCGAAGATTACTCCCTTTTTGACATTCCAAAAAGATTTGAGAGCAACAGAACAAAGGCCTTTGCGTTCATACTCCCAAACGGTAAAACCTATACAGTCGATTTTGAAATGCACGTTTTACGGAGAGATGAGTTCATTCAGAGCATTGCGCATAACTCTGGTCACAAACTCTTGCTAGGCTTGAGGGTTTCCGATTTTGACTCGAACTTACATCTTTCTAGCGGCAAAGAGGTTAAAGCTAAGGTTGTGATAGCGAGCGATGGAGCAAACTCTAAGATAGCAAAAAAGCTTGGAGTGTGGAAGTACGAACTCGCTTCAGCAAAGCAATACGTGATGAAAGGCGTAGAATGCGATGAAGACATGATTTACATGTACGTCGGCAACAAAATTGCTCCAGGTGGATATGCGTGGATTATACCAAAGGGTGATGGAATCGCGAATGTTGGTGTTGGTTTAAGGCCAAAGTTTGCGAAGATAAGCATACACAAAGCCCTTGATACGTTCGTAGGTGAGCATCCATACAGCTCTCAGTTTTTGAAGAAAGCAGAAGTGATTGGTAAAATAGGCGCAGTTGTTCCAGTAAGCCTACCACTCGAAAGAACGGTCTACGGAAACGTAATTTTTGCGGGGGATTCTGCGAGCATGATTCTTAGCCACGTAGGAGCAGGCATTCCAACCTCAATGATAGCTGGAGATATAGCGGGAAAGGTTGTAAACAGGTATTTTAAAGAAGGGTGTAGCCTTCAGGACTACGAATCGCTCTGGAGAAGAGCCATGTTCGATGCTATGAAGAGAAGCAACTTCATAAAAAACCTCTGGGACAAAATAGCAAGCTGTGATGAAAGGCTCTGCAAGTACTTCACTTTGATAGGAAATAAAGACATGGGTATGATTTTAAGGAGTAGAGTCCCACTCAAACTGAAGGTTATGGCCCCGTTTATCTCGATTTTAAATACATTGCTATAATCATCACGCAACCCTAAATTTTTTATCCCTTTAATATTCATTTCTAATCGAATGTCTAATCAAGCACTGTATGGCGAGCACAACTACGGCTTCTCGTACTCGAGCGATGAACTCAGAATAGACTGTAGCGACGTCTACCGCAGAGAGTGCAGAGGAGAGGTCGTTGAAAAGCTGATTTCCGGCGGGAAGGGTTTCATAATAAACCCTGTGGAGCCAGTAAACCTTCCGCGAGAGATCACCCACTACCTCTGCATAGAACTCAAAAAACCAGTTCTGCTTGAAGCAGGTACGAAGACAGAGATTTTCATCAAGTTTCCGATTGAAATAGGCGTCTTTCTCAAGGGAAAAAGTGTTAGCCCAATTGACATTTTTACGCTATCAAAGCCAAAGTACACGCTTTACGGCAATCCGAAGTCGGGGGTCATATGCAGGTGGTATGAAAGCGACGTTTACACGGAATTGCCTAAAGCAGATCCTTTAAAAGAGGGGATAATCGCCCTTAAGATAGAGAACAGCGATGAAGAGTGGGTTGAAGTCAGCAA
>QMZF01000273.1 GCA_003663055.1 Archaeoglobales archaeon
ACAGGGGAGGAGAAATAAATTTGGGACTTTGATTAATCAAGCTGTGTTCTGCGCGCTGGAACAATGACAAAAGTTATATTTTGTAAAGGGATGTGAAAATGGTGGAAAAAAGAAATATTGTCTTAATAAGTATTGATAGCTTAAGAGCTGACCACTGTAGCTTTATGGGTTATGAAAAGATTACAACCCCCACAATTGACAAAATGGCAAGGAAAGGCCTTTTCTTCGAAAATGCAATTGCGGCTAGTGTTCCAACTGCACCCTCTATATTCTCTTCATTTACGGGAGAATTTCCTCCGATAGATTCATTTAGCAAAAAAGCAGAATCGTGGAGAAGTCTTTTTGCTACAAATATAACCATAGCATTTCAGTTACGCAAGTTAGGATATTGTACACTTTCTGTTCACAAGCATCCATGGGCAAGCAAGTATTTTGGATTTGATAAAGGATTTGATTACTTTTCATCTTTAGGTGATCCTACAAAAGCGGAGAAGAAAGAAAAAATGTCTGAATTTAGGAGAAAGTTAGATAACATCTTGGATTTTCTTACCAAAAAGGGCGAATCTACACCTTGGGAAAGTTACTATGAGGAAATTATAGATGTAGTAACAAATGCCAAAAGACCTTATTTCCTATGGGTGTTTTTATTAGATACACATTGGCCATATTTGTCTACTAAAAGGTTTAGTTCCCACACATCGTATGTTAGCTTACTCTATAAATATTGGAAAATAGGCAGAAAGAGAATGTTATATGAAAAGAAAGAGAAGATAATAATAGATGCATATGATAAATCTATAAGATATGCAGACACTTTTGTTAAAAGACTTTGGGAAGATCTGAAAGATGATGATCCGATTTTTATCATTCATTCGGATCATGGGGATGGTTTTGGAGAACATGGTTTCTACTATCATTACGTACCAAAGCTTTATGAGGAGCTAATTCATGTTCCTCTTATTATTTATAACGCAGATGTAAAAGGAAAAATAAAAAATCCCATTTCTTTACGTGGGATGGCTAGTAGCATAATAGAGCTAATAGGTGAAGAGAATATATTTCCATGCAAAAGTTTCTTAAATGGAAGCGAAGATTATGTAATCTCAAAAGTATTTAATGATGAAAAAAGAGTGATCGCTGTTAGGATGAGAGATTGGAAATTTATATCAGGGCAAAAAGATAAGGATGAACTCTATAATCTTAAAAAGGATCCATACGAGCAAGAAAATGTAATCGAGGAGCACCCAGATCTCGTAAGGGAGGTGAAAGATATCATCAAGAGTCATATTAAACATGAAGAAGAAACTAGAAGAATTAGGATAGCCACTTCGAGATTAAAAAATAAAATATTGTGAATGTGTGGAGATGGGTATGAAAGTAGTATATATTCTTCCAACTTCAGTTGGCGGGCTTCCACACTATGTTGCAGAACTTGCAAATGCTGTTGCTAATTATGCCAATGTAACAGTAATTAAGCCAATAAAAACTACCGCTGATAATATTTTTTCGAATAATGTTAAAATTGTAAACGCTTTTAAGCCATTTATCATATCTTTTGCAAGTTTGGCCAAAGGAGAAATATCGTTTACAAGCATAAAAAATATAATATCATATAATAATATCAATGTAATTGGAAAGATCAATCCTGATATCATTCACTTTGCGGCGGATTTACCTCCAATACTGGAAATTTTCACATATTTACATAAGCTGGATGTAAAATACCGCACTGTAGTAACTTTTCATGACTACATACCAAGAAGAAGTATTATATTACGACGTGGAAGGGAGCTACTAGCCGACGCCCCATTTCTTACTGTAATTGCACAAAATATAAATAATCTTTTAAATTTATTAAAACCAGAAATAAAAATAGATGGAATAATAGTTCATAGTAAAAAAACCAAGGAGAAGCTAATAAAGAGTGGGGTGTCAAGGAGAGTGTATGTCATCCCACATGGTGTTTATACCTTTTTTAGAGAGTTAAACCACGCCCGATCAATAAAAGAAGAAAATAATTGTATTCTTTTTTTCGGAAACATTTGTCCAGTTAAAGGGCTTGACACTTTAATTAAAGCCATACCGATAATAGCCAAAAAAATACCAGACGTTAAACTCATAATTGCAGGTGATGGAGTCATACCAAAGAAAAACTGGCAAATTATTGAAAAATACAAATCGAACTTCGAAATACACAACTATTTTATCCCAAATGAGGAAGTGGGGAAATTTTTCTCTCGTGCGTGTATTGTAGTTATACCGAATAGAAGGCAGGAAGGACACAGTGGCTCACTAACTGTAGCTTACTCATTTGGAAAGCCTGTTGTAACAACAAACGTTGGGGAGTTTCCAATCTTAGTAAAAGAGGCTGGTTGTGGACTAGTTGTTCCTCCTGAAAATCCAAAAGCTTTAGCAGAGGCAATAATAAAACTTTTGAGAGATGAAAATTTAAGGAAGAAGATGAGTAAGAATGCGTTGAAAATGGCGGAAAAACTTTCATGGGATAACATTGCGAAGATGCATATAAAGGTTTATGAGGAAGTCTTGAATGAGCGAAGGAGTAGAAGTTAGAATCCCAGACATATTTAGGCTGAATGACTGGGAAATAAGAAAGTTTATTCTGATAGTCCTCTCTACTTTAATAGCCT
>QMZF01000274.1 GCA_003663055.1 Archaeoglobales archaeon
GCCTTACCAAGCGACTACATGGAGTTCAAATGGGAGCAGCAGAAGGCCATGGAGAACTCGAAAAGGCACATAATGCGGATAAATAGAGAATACAGAAAGATGTTTGGCAGAGCGTACGGAAATGGAATGGTTGAGCTGTACAACATGGATGATGCCGAAGTTGCCATCGTAGCGATGGGATCGATATGTGGAACGATAAAGGAGGCTATAGACAATATGAAGAACGTCGGGCTGGTTAGAATTCGCACCTATCGCCCATTCCCGGCTGAGGAGTTGAGGGATGTACTGAGGGATGTGGAGATAGTTGCGGTTATAGACAGGGCTTTCAGCTACGGCTATGAAGGGCCCGTTTTCAGTGAGGTAAAATCTGCTCTGTATACTCTGAGAAGTAGACCACTCGTCTGCAACTTCATAGTGGGGCTTGGAGGAAGAGACACTCGAGTTAGCGACATTTTCAAGCTAGTTGAAAGAGCAAAGGAGGCTACAGGAGGAGAGGTGATATGGTTCAACCTCAAAGCGTAGCCGGGATGCCGATTGAAGAGCTGCTAGCTCCCGGCCATACCTTATGTCCTGGTTGTGGAATGGCGCTCGCCGTCAGAATCGCTTTGAAGGCGATAGGTAGAAATGCCATAGCTGTCATTCCGACTGGTTGTCTTGAAGTGGCCACAACTTTGTACAAGCGTTCTGCATGGCGGATTCCATGCATACACATGCTGTTCGAGAACGCTGCTGCAGTAGCTGCCGGAATAGAGAGAGCAATGAAGAGGAAGGGGAGCGATACAAAAGTTGTAGTCTTCGCCGGCGACGGAGCCACGATAGATATAGGCTTTGGTTCCCTCTCAGGCATGCTCGAAAGGGGGCATGACGTGGTATACATCTGCCTCGATAACGAAGCTTACATGAATACAGGTGTGCAGAGGAGTGGTTCAACGCCGTATGCGGCGCATACAACGACTTCTCCAAGTGGAGCTCTAAGCATCGGAAATCCAAAACCAAAGAAAGATGCTCCGGCAATAGTTGCTGCTCACAACGTTCCGTACGTTGCGACAGCTTCGCCTTCCTTCCCGAAAGACCTCTTCAAAAAGGTGAAGACCGCATGCGATCTAACGCCTGCGTACATACAGATTCACGTGCCATGCCCAACCGGATGGGGCTTTGATCCCTCTAAGACCATCGAAGTCGGCAAGCTCGCCATCGATACAGCCCTCTGGGTTAACTACGAGGTTGTTGATGGTGAGATAGCGAACGTTATGAAGATCGGAAAGAGGAAGCCCGTAGAGGAGTACTTAAAGGTGCAGAAGAGGTTCAGACATCTGTTTATAAGCGAAGAGGGTAGAAGAGAAATAGAGAGGATACAGGAAATAGCGGACCACAACGCGAAGAAGTTTGGGCTGGACTAATATTTAATTTCTTTATGTTATAAGTTTTGGGTATCACCTTCATAAGCTTTTCCTCAAGCGTTTCATGTCTGTATTCCGATCTTTTTAAGACAAAATTAACTAAAGCTAGAGTGGCTTTAAGAAATAGCTAACAAACTATTTCTTCTTCGCGATAACAACTAGCGCCAGCCGAAAAGGGGATAAAAAGCCAATCGAATCTGCTGAAAAGACAGAATACGAAGACGAACTTGAAAAAACGGGGGTAAGATTAAGTGAGAATGCTAATCAAAAATCTTTTCAGGACTTTCTAGTGTTTATACCATGTGGTAAGAATTCGAATTGTTGGTAAGAAAGGACAAGTTACAATACCCAAAGACATCAGAGACAAGTTTGGGATTAAAGAAGGAACAAAAGTCGTTTTTGAAATAAAAGGGAACGAAATCGTGATAAAACCCGAAAAATCTGGGAAGGATTTTGTCGAGGAGTGGTGTTCTATTGTGAAGAAGAAATTATTCGGGCCAATTGATCTGAAAAAGTTGAAAGAAGAGCACTACGAACAGGTGGATGAAGATGTATTACCTTGAGGATGTTGTAAAAGCTAAAAGATATCTGGTTAAGCTCGTGGAGGGAAAAATCAAAGGCTGTACATCTGTACTAACGTGGGATGAAGTCGTTCATGCTGTTAGAAAGAATGCCGGCAAAGAAGAGAGCCTGGTGGCTGGGAGAGTTTTTAAGTTTCCCGAATCTTAAAATTTACGCTGTTGATTTTGAAGTTGTGCTAAAGGCGCATGAACTCGTCGAGAACTTTAACATAAAACCAAGATGCAATTCACGCAGCATGTGCCTTAAAACTTTGCGACGGTATGCTGATCAGCAATGACTCCGATTTTGATGTGATAGAGGGTATAACGAGGGTGTTTTAGTATTGATCAATCAAAAATTCTGCAAACGACGTGCACGATGTGCCTGTCGTCAGGATTGTATTCTGGCCTAACCTCCTTAAAATGTTCATCTAAAACCTCAACGTTCTCCATTCTATCAACTTTAAAAAGCTTCCATCCCAGCTTTCCACTGCTGCTGTATCCTCTTAGCCGAAACACGCAAGACTTCTTCTCTCGATCTCGTATATCCGTAAACGTACGGCTCGACTACTCTAATTCCGCCATAGCGAAATTTCAAAAGTCTTCTTTCCTTTATGGCCTTACAGATTTCTTCCATCAATCGACTGCTGTCATAAATTTATAACTGCTTTTTCC
>QMZF01000275.1 GCA_003663055.1 Archaeoglobales archaeon
CTCACCAACCAAGAATGGGTTGACGAGATTATAGAAAGCCCCGATTTGGAGCCGGTTTGAATGCTGGATAAGCTTGAGCCCGGAACGAAAGTATTCATTGACGCAAACATCTTCCTTTACGAGATTCTCGCTCACAGGAAATATTGCGACTCGTGCAGAGATTTCTGGAAGGTCTAAACGAAGGAAAATATTACGGTGTTACATCTGTCCTAGTATGCAACGAAGTTTTTCACAGAGTGATGGTCGCAGAAATCGTTGAAAAGTTCGGAATAGAACCGATGCTCACCAAAAAGTACAGAAAATAATTTAAAGTTTGGTTAAAAAATACGTAGTGGGTGCAAAAATGTACGAATCTAAAATAAAAGAAATTATTGCCGACTTTCCACTGTTCAGGAAGCAGGAAGAAAAAGAGAAATTCTTCTTAGTCTTAGGTCTTTTAGTTTCAAGACAGATTAGTCTAGCGAAGGCTGCGGAACTGATGGAAATCCCCAGACAAGAACTTATATTCTTGCTAGATAAAATGGGAATAGATTACCACTTTCTTTCAGCCGAAGACATTAAAAAAGAAAAGAGTGCTGTGAATAAGCTACTTGAGGAGCTGAAAAAGTGAAAATCGTACTGAATACCTCCCCATTAATTTTTCTATCGAAGCTTGGATATTTAAATGCGCTTAAACAAATTTTCAGCGAAGTACATATACCGAATGCCGTTTTAAAGGAATTGACTGCCAAGAGAGATGAAACGTACGACGACGTTAGCAAGTTGATAAACGAATCATTCATCATCGTCGATGAAGTTGAAACTATTGAGGTGTTAAAGGCGAATTTGCACGCTGGAGAGGCCGAAGCAATTATTCTGGCAAAGAAACTGAGCTGCTGGGTCGTACTGGATGATTCCAAAGCAAGAAAGACCGCTGAAAAAGAAGGACTTAACGTTATTGGTACTGCTGGTTTACTGAAGGTCATGTCCAAGATGGGGTTGATTCGTGAAAATCCAGAAGAACTGTTTGAAAAGCTGTCTGCCATAAAATTTAGAATGAAAAAAGAACAATTTCTGGAGATTTTTAGAGATTGATAATATTTTGCAGGAGTCATTAAGTTGTTCGGAGAACTCAGTCTGAACGTTCTCCAATTGAGTTCGGATGTCGAGGTGTTAACTATAGCGAAAAGGTACAACCCACTGCCAAACGATGCGATACACGTAGCAACGATGAAGAAGCATGGAATATTGAATATAGCCACCAACGATAGCGATTTTTAAAAGAGTGGTTGAAAGTTTGGAAGCCCTAGTTTTGTTAAGATTTTAAGCTAGACGATTACAAAGAAGGTTTCAGGTTGGAGTTGAAGTGGGTGTTGTAAGGCATTGGCTTGTGGAAGAGTGTGAGTGTGTTACGCCCCGTATTTCAAACCTGCTTTGCAAACTAATTATTGTATCTTTCTGATTTTCACGACTTCATCCTTTATTACAACAAATTTATTCCTCGGATCAACGACTTCTAAGGATTGTTTTAAGAGCTTAAATCTTTTTTCTGGATCTGTAAATGAAGTTCTCATGAGTATCACACCACTCGATGGTTTTCCAAGTCTGAAGATGAGTTCCCCAAAATCTTTGTCATCTGTGACTAGAATTCTGTTTTCTCGCTCTGCCTTTCTTAGAACTTCTTCATCTGAAGCTGATAACTTCCAATCTCCAACGTATACAGCATCATACCCCGCATTGACAAGGAGATTAGCTAAACGCTTGCCGGTACATTCATCAACGAGGAATTTAAGCATCAAGCCTTACTCACCAGGGGTATTACTTCCTCTCCCGACAGTACATCCGCAGCGTACCTAAGAGCGGCTTTAATATCTTCCCTCGTCAACATCGGATATTCTTCAAGAATTTCATCTATGCTTAATCCTTCCGCAAGTCTTCTAATGATAGCATCAACAGGAATTCTCGTACCCTTAATTATAGGTTTTCCCACCATAATTCTGGGGTCTACGATTATTCTTCCTTCCATGCTTGGCAGGTTGACTAGAAAGGATTTATATTTTTGCCCAGCAAACCTCCTGAGTAAGAGCATTGCAAACGACGTTGGCTGAGTAGTTGGATAGAGTAGATGATTACAAGTTGCAAATGGTATTCAGGATCGGAGCTATCCTCGGATAGAGATACGCTGCGATTAACCTCTCATGCTATTCTTAAACTTGATTAACGTAGTTGGGGGCTTCCCACTGAGGAGCTTGACATCATTTGTAAGTCCCAATCTATCCAGTTTTGCTGGTACCTTTATTTCTTTCGGAGCAGTCAAAGCTTGGCCGGTTTTATCCCGTTGCAGTACTCCTCATCCCAAGTTCTTAAGCTTAGCAGATATCCATGTTCTCAATTTTATAGTAATAAATTTTTAGAAGCTTTTTTTAAACTCCTAAAATTAGATTAATTGACATGAGAATAAAAGCAAGGTACGAGAACAAGGTTTTGAAACCCTTGGAAGAACTGAACTTGAAAGAAGGAGAAGAAGTTGAAATTGAAATAAAAAAGAAAGACCCAATTAAAAAATTGGAGGGACTAATCAAGCTCACCAACCAAGAATGGGTTGACGAGATTATAGAAAGCCCCGATTTGGAGCCGGTTTGAATGCTGGATA
>QMZF01000276.1 GCA_003663055.1 Archaeoglobales archaeon
AACCTACTCAACCCTTCACGCAGATTCCGTAAACGGAGTAATCCACCGCCTCGAAAACCCGCCCATAAACGTTCCTCGCCCAATGATCGAAGCTTTGGATATAGTTAGCGTTCAGGCTCAAACATTTATCGGAAAGAGAAGGGTTAGAAGGAACATAGAAATTGCAGAAATCGTTGGTTTGGATCCGTACACAAAGATGATTCGCACTTCTACGGTTTTCCAGTGGGATAGCGTGAAGGACAAACATGCGATGATCGGTACGTCTAAAGCTCTGGAGGATATAAGAAGAACGAGGGGGTGGAGCAACGCTGAACTCTTGCAAGAGCTTGAGAGGAGAAAAGCCGTCATTGAATTCATGATCGAGCATAACATCAGGGATTTCAAGAGTGTCAGCAACGTCATACATGCGTATCAGACCAAGCCAGAAAAAGTGCTGGAAAAAATGGGTATAGCTGTTTGAGGTGGTTGAAAGTGTTTAAAGAAGCCAACTACTTCACCTACCTCGGTTACAAACTCTTTGGGGAGAACATAAGAAGAAACGCACAGAAATACTACGACTTAGAGAAGCAGCTCCGACAGGCAATGATATCCATGCCTCCAGAAATGTACATAGCCACTGCTCGCATGGTATCACTCATCTTTGCTCTTATAGGGGCAATTATTGGTTTGTTTGTGTCTTACATTGTAATATTCTTCATCGGTCTTCCAGAGGTTTTGTTCCCGATCGTCTTACCTGAGCCATTATACAGCTTCTGGATGAGCTATCGCTCCTTTGTGTTTGCTGGCCTGCTTTGTGCTTTGACAACGGTCATACTGTACTTTGTCGGCTACTTCATGTTCACGATCTATCCATCCACGGTGATAAGCGACAGAAAGAGTAAGATTGACAGGGCACTCCCCCACGCCATAATGTTCATGTACTCCCTTAGCAGGGGAGGTATGAACCTAATAGACATCTTTAGATCTCTTTCGGAATACCACGAGATTTATAGCGAGGTTTCAAGAGAGGCGGCGAGGATTCTAAGAGACATGGAAGTGCTTGGAAAAGATCTAAGGACTGCTCTCGCAGAAGCTGTAGAGCTTTCTCCGTCGGAAAACTTCAAAGAGTTCCTCCATGGCCTAATAACGATTATAGACAGTGGAGGAGACATCACCAAGTACCTTGAAGAGAGGGCAGACTTCTACCTCGAGAGAGCAAGACAAGACCAGAAGAGCTTCCTTGAGTTCCTTGGCTTGATGGCCGAGAGCTACATAACCGCCTTCGTCGCAGGCCCGCTCTTTCTGATAATTATTCAGACAGTTATGGCTGTTATGGGACAGGGTGATGAGACTGCTCTGTATGCGGTGATATACCTTGTAATCCCCGTGGGATCGTTCTTCTTCGCAATGGTGATCAAACTACTAACCCCAACCGAAGAGGGCGAGCCGCCGAAGCTCAGGGAGAAGTATACCTATTTAAGGAGGAAAATTGAGGAAGGAGAATTTGCCGAGCAGATAAAGGAGCTTAGGAGAAGAATAAAATCTTGGAACTTCAGGAAGGCGTTAAGGCATCCTCTCGATCCCATTAAGAGAAAGCCCATCTACGTTTTCATCTTTTCCGTTCCAGCTGGCATGGCATTCATGCTGTACGGATTCAGCCTTTATCCTTTCAGTCAGGACATAAACTGGCTATTCAAGGTTGACGATTACATATTTATCGGTCTCGCAATTATGATGGCTCCCTATGTGCTGTTCTATGAGGCGAGCAGAAAGAAGGCAAGGAGGTTGCTGCGCCTTACGCCAATATTCTTGAACAAGCTTGCAGCAGCTAACGAGAGTGGGATGCCAATATACAGGGCTATTGCAATGATCGCAAAGACCGACACAACACCACTCAAAAAAGAAATTGAGAAGATAAAGTACGATCTCGACTGGGGAGTAAGCTTGAATGATGCGCTCGTAAGGTTTGCAAACAGATTGAGAGTTTTCGAGCTATCAAGAACCATAACTCTCCTAAATGAAGCTTTGAAGTCCACGGGGAACGTTACCGAAGTTCTAATGATATCCGCAAAAGACGCAAGCAGTGCCGAGCTTTTAAGGAGGGAAAGGCTGTCGAATATGTTCATGTACGTTATTATAATCTACATCTCCTTCTTCGTGTTCATAGGCATAGTTTATATTATCACCACCACTTTTCTCTCAACGCTAGCAGAAAGTGCTGCAAAGGTTGCTCAGAGCGGAGCGAGTTTGTCGATGCTCAGGAGTATAAACATCAATACTTACAAGAGCGTATTCATGCACGCTGCCGTATTTCAAGGGCTCTTTGCGGGAATCGTTGCTGGAGTGATGGGTGAGGGTAGCATCTCTGCTGGTGTGAAGCACTCACTGCTAATGCTCGTACTTGCCTATGTTCTCTTTACAGCGATGATCTGATCAAACTTAATCCATTCCCCTTGCAGCGATCGCAACGCTTATCAGGATAAGCACAGCCCCTACGATTTGTTTTGTTGTTAGCACTTCTCCAAAGAGCGCATAACCAAAGAATCCTGCTGCCACTGGCTCGACGAGGGCAAATAGAGGGGCCTGTTCAACTCTGCAGTACTTTATCCCGAAGTTAAAGAGGGTGAACGCTAGGGCTGTTGGTATTAAGC
>QMZF01000277.1 GCA_003663055.1 Archaeoglobales archaeon
TGTTGAATGAATTTGATAGTATAATTAGAACGAGAGGATACTCCTCAAGAAGTGAAGCGATAAGAGATGCTATAAGAAACTACATCGCAGAGTACAAATGGCTCGAGAGAGAGGAGGGCGAAATAGTTGGAGTTGTAACTATTCTATATAATCACCACTACAAAGGTACAAGCGATTCAATAATCTCGCTGCAACACAGCTTTGGTGACGTTATAACTTCAACCATGCACATCCATTTAAACGAAGAGAATTGCCTAGAAATGGTAATAGTGAAGGGGGATATGGCCAAGATAAAGAAACTCGTTGACAAGATAACTACCGTAAAGGGTGTCAACAACGTGAAGCTAATAACAGCCATAAAGGAGTAAATATAAGAAATAAAAATAATTACTTACTAGTGGATTAACTTTAAATACTCAATGGGTTAAGAATAAACTGAAGCGGGGTGGGGTAGCCAGGTTATCCCGGCGGGCTCATAACCCGCAGATCCGTGGTTCAAATCCACGCCCCGCTATACGCATGTTTCCGCTACCCCTCCTGCCTTGTTATTCCTAACTCTATGAGGTGCAAAAAATGTGGTGCCGAGCTACCAACATTAGCTGCGTTTTGTCTTACCTGCGGAACTGTAAATGCCCTAGGATGTGGCGTATTCTATGCCAATAACCGCCTCTACCTCTTTTTCATTGCCGAAAAAGGCTGCGAATCCTACAGTTTTGACGTTTACGATGACGAATTCGAAATTTCAAAAAGAAACGTATTCGAGCTTATAGCTCTGAAAATCCACGAAAAAAGACTAAACGAGGTTATAGTTTCGGGAGTTGATAGAGAGGCCTTACTTGAAGCGGCAGAATGGATTAAGAGTGTTTCCGTTCACAACCTCTCCGTCTTAATTACAGATGCGTTCAACTCCCCCGAAGAATTTCGAGATGCAATTGCAAGACATTTGAGAACAAAAAGTACGCTTAAAAAAGTTGATATGAAACCAGAAGATAAAATTGGTGGAGCACATACGACGATAATAGGAGGAAGGGATGGCGTAAAACTCCTCCATAGACTAGCTGCATGTGAATATGTAAAGAAGATAATTCCGGGAATAATAGAGGCGAAGGGCATTGCCGTTGGAGGAGGTGTCAGACTCAAGCTCACTAGAAGTGATGAAAAGGGAAACATCAGAGCCATACTAATAGATGGAGCAAGCGTTCAAAAAATCCTAATAATAACAACAGCATCAAGTGCAGAAGAGGGTGAAGAAGTAAGAAAAATTCTCGAAGGTCACCTCTCGTAATCGTGAGCCCATATAGCTCTATCTGTAAAAACTTCCTTTTTCCAGATTGGCAATTCTTTTTTCACGAGTTCCATGCTCTCCTCAAGAGGTTTCCAAACGTTCTTTCTGTGCTCGCCCATTACTACAACGTAAATTATGTCCTCTCCAGGCTTCAATACGCCGTCTCTGTGGTATATCTTGACTTCTACAATGCCAGGATTGCTCTTTAGCTTATTCTCTATTTCTTTCAGCTTTTCTTCATAGAGTTCCTCATACTTCTCGTATTCAAGTTTCTCTACTTTTTTACCTCTAGAGATGCCTCTAACAAAGCCCACGAATATACCAATAGCTCCACATCTCTCACTTCCCTTACTACGCTTCACCTTCTCCACAAGAGACTTTAAACTTTCCCACTCGACTCCGTTTTTTATACCGCTATCTCGTCCAATATTCTCAAAGTCCTCGATGACAGCATAATCGTAGCCAAGTTCAGCAAGGAAGTCCAGAACTTTCTCTAAAGTAACGGCATTGGTGTTAAATGTGGCTACGTCTGTTTTTATCAGATTGCCATCTAACTTGACGAAACAGACTTTCCCTGCTACGCTTTTCGAGCTGCCAACTATCTTCAAAGTTTTTAACCTCCAATTTTCAGCTATTCAAGCTAACATAACTCTTTTTTACCGTGCACAAACCCTAAGCTCGTATTTCTGTGAAAAGTATGTGTAAATCGTAACGAGGTCTCCGGCATCACAACTAGATCACAGGTGTCAGCGCTTTCCGGCTCTATCATGTGCATATCTGAAATACTACTCCCATTCCTCCTCACTTTCTCATTTTTGTTTTATTCGGGAGGTAGATGACCGTAGTACTGTTCGTAGAAATCCATAACCTTCCGTAGTATTTCTATTGTTCTCTCCTTTTCTTTAACTCTCAAATCGTATATGTGCTCTCTGGCTTCCATATACTTATTAAAGGCTTTGCATGCAAGCACATCTATTGCATCGCTGAGCTTAACGAAGTCATCCTTGGCCATTTCTGGAAATGTCTTAAGAAGAAGTTTTTTAAGGTACAGAAGTTGTCCTATGCTCTCACCCGGAGTAAGGTTCTTATCGGTTGCAAGAAACCTCATTAAGTTGTCAACCGCCTCTTCAACGTCCGCTTCTCTACCCTCGTAGTACGCTTCTACAAAGTTGAGCAGCGATCTTGCACATTCCTCAATGAAGTTCGTTATTTCTACTACGGGCTTAATTGGATACGCTGCAAGCAGTAGCTCCTGCCACTCCTTAAGTATGTCTTCCCTCCTATTGCTGAACTCAATCATGTAATACCATGGGTGCGTTCCGATTATAACTTCTTTCCCAA
>QMZF01000278.1 GCA_003663055.1 Archaeoglobales archaeon
AGAAAAATTCTTAGAGGGGCTGGCGTTGAGAATGTAAACAAGATACTTGAGAACAACAGGAGGGTTTTCAGGAAGAGGCGATAATTTTAGCTTTTATAAACAAATTTTTTTAAATTCAATATTTCATATCAAAGAATTCTAACATTTCTAAGCGTTTATTCATTCCTAATTTGTTTGTTAAATCCTCGATTTTTTGAGAGAGCTCCCAATACTTGCGGTAGGGTTTCCTAATAGCTATAGATCCAATCACAACTAAAATAATAATTGCTGCAAATAGTATTGAAATTGCCCAACCAAATAAAAACAGGTTCGAGAAGGCTATTGTTACGTTATTCTTGATCAGTTCTAAAACCGAGTAAATCAAAATACATCCTAAAGGCAGAAGTAATAAAATTAATGGCAAAGTCATTGAATAATGACGGAAGTCTCTGTAAATCCTAATTGTAGAACTTAGCGTTTTTAGTACTTCATCGATGTCCCTCTCGATCTCATCCAGCTTACAACTTTTATTCTCCGACAGAAACATTTTCAGCTTTTCAAGGTTTAACTTCATTCTAAAAGCTCTCTCAAGTTCTGTTACCATTTGGGGAATATAGATAAAGCTCAAATAAAATAAACCTGTTAAATTTAGCCAGAAAAGTATTTCAAACACATTCATTTGCTTTAGTTTTGAAATAAAGATATATTAAACTTTATCATTTTAATAAGAATAACCTACTTCTAGAGCTTCTGGACCGATATTACCTATGTTTCAACTCTCTTATCACCTTAGCCGGTACACCTCCTGCTAAGACGTTTGGTGGGATGTCGGAGTTCACAAGCGAGTGCGCAGAAACGATCGAGTTGTCTCCGATTTCTACGCCCGGTAAAACCGTGCAGTTGGCCCCAATTGTAACGTTCTTCCCAATTTTAACTTCCCCAACCCTGAGTTCATCGACAAGAAACTCGTGGGCAAGCAGAACGGTGTTGTAGCCGATTATACTGTTATCTCCAACCTCTATAAGTTCGGGAAAAAAGATGTCAACTGTGGATTCGAGGCCAAATGATACGTTTTTTCCAACTTTAACACCTATACGCCTGTAAAGCCAGCACTTGAGGGAGAGCGATGGAAGAACACGGCATATCGCAACGATGATGTAGTTTAAAGCAACGCGAAGCGGATGTTTTATCGATGTCCAGTAGCGAAGGGAGTTCTTGTCTCTGCTCTTCAGTAAAACCCTCGTCTTTCTTGCCATGTTCCTTGCTCACCATCAATGCTTTTCTCATTTGCTATTTCCTTTGCTGTTTGAGCAGACGTAGATTCTCCTCGTAAGACTGCCGTGGACCTTATACCTAAACACCTCAAGCACTTCAAAGCTTTCTGCCACAATCTCTTCAATGTCGATGTTGGATACAAGGACTGCTCTACAACCAAAACGGAGAACTCTAGCAAATTCTGGAATTGCCTTGCAATAAAGCTCTTCGAGACTTCCAAAACTTTTGGATGATTGCAGATATGGAAAGTCCGTTGCTATTCCGCTAACGGATGAGTCTTTAAAGGGTAAGATCTTCGCATCTCCCCTCAAAACGGATGGATGCAAACCGTAGTACCTCAAGTTTCTTGCACATCCCTCTACAACGTTGCTAAATGCATCCACTCCCACGTAATCTAATCCCATCAAACCAGCCTCAATTAGAAGTCCTCCGGTTCCGCACATTGGGTCCAAAAAAAGCCCATCTTTGACTGCGATATTTACAAGAGCTCTTGAAATCCTTGGCAGCATCACCCCTGGTTTAAAAAAAGGTCTCTTATTCGGGTGTCTCTCCTCGAACTGCTTCGTGTCTGTAACGTGCCTGAGCAAACCAACGTACGCTTTGTCGGCAATGTAGACCTTTACAACGCTTTTCGGTGATGAGACGCTTATCTTCGCCCCCCTCCGCCATAGAATTTCGCCAAGCTTTCGTTCAAGTTCTTGGGTTGAAGTTTTAGTCCTCCTGAATCTCTTTACTCTAACACATAACGGCTGGGAAGGTATCGGAATCTCGGCAAACGCATCTTCGAGCTCTGAATAATCGCACACTTCAAGAAGTTCAATTACTTCTTTTGTAAGGGCAAGGCGGTAAAAAAGAGGTTCGCAAACTTCTACAACGGCAATCCTACCATCAACAATTTCAGGGGTAGAAAAGAGGTACTTAACCTCCGCAAGGGCTAAAACTTCCAATCCTCCAATGAGAAGAAATGCATATCTCATTTACCTTTCTTTGCCTGTTTTTCCCTAAGTTCCACTATTTTTAAGGCTATTCTTCTCAAGAGTTCCGGCTTACTTCCGATCTTTGGAACAAAAACCCTGCCTCCTTCCTCCCACCAGCACTTTGGATACTTCTTCTCTTCTGTCCTACAAGGGATTCCAAGAGCTTTACAGGCCATGACTACCTCAGAGAGCTTTACATTTGGAATTGCTAGCCTCCTTGCTATCTTTCTCCCTTCACTTCTACTCTTTCGTCTGTCAAGGTAGAACGTCCAGATAACCCACTCTTTGTCTCTTCCTCTCAAGCTCATACCGTACCTCCAAAGTTTTGCTTTCTCTCCATTATCATTTCGTAAAGCCCATAGAGTATACAATTGCTGATAC
>QMZF01000279.1 GCA_003663055.1 Archaeoglobales archaeon
CATAATTTACCGTATCCTCGACGAGCTTGGAGAAATTATTGTACACGGCGTTGCTGTGAAGCCTGGAAAACCAACCGTTATCGCTGTAATCAACAACAAGCCAGTATTTGGTTTGCCGGGCTATCCAACCTCAGCGTTTATGATTTTCGAGATATTCGTCGCTCCACTAATCAGAAAGATGGCTGGAGTGAGCAAAGAGGATAGCAGGCTGAAGGCAAAGCTCAGCAGCAGAATTTTCTCCGCTGTCGGCAGGAGGGAGTTCTTGCCCGTGAACATCGTCAAAGGCGAAGGCTATACAGCTTATCCGGTTACCGGCAACTACTCGGCAGCGATTTCAAAGCTTGGTGAAGCGGACGGCTTCATAGAAATTCCCGAAAGTAAAGCATTCCTCGAGGAGGAAGAGGAAGTTGAGGTTAAGCTGTTTTCCACGCTAAAGCCGGCTGATTTGATAATCATAGGCAGCCATTGCGTTGGGATCGACATTCTCTTGGAAATAATGCGAAAAGATGGGCCATTCATTTCGAAGGTGATAAACGTTGGCTCCTCTGGTGGCTTAGCTGCAATAAGGAGGGGCGAAGCCGATATCGCTGGAGTTCATCTGCTTGATGCAGAGAGCGGGGAGTACAACATCCCCTACATAAAGAGGTACGGGCTAAAGGATGTCGTACTCGTTAAGGGTTACATGAGGGAGCAGGGATTCATAGTTGCAAAGAACAATCCCAAAAACATCAGGAGTTTTGATGATCTGTTACGAGATGATGTAACGTTAATAAATAGGAATCGGGGCTCGGGGACAAGGATACTCCTCGACATGCATCTCAGTCAAATTGCCGAACAGAGTGGAGCTAAGCTCGAAGATCTAACAGCAAAGATAAAGGGCTACACAATAGAGGCGAAATCGCATACTGCTGTTGCCGTTGCGGTTTTAATGGGGAAAGCCGACGTTGGTCTGGGGATAAGGACAGTTGCTGAACGCTATGGCCTCGATTTCATTCCTGTCAGGGGAGAAGAGTACGACTTCGTGATAAGAAAGGAAAGACTCGAGAAGGCCATCGTAAAGCGATTTATATCTACTCTGAAGTCTGAAGAGTTCAAAAGAGAGCTTGAAAAGAGGTTACCGGGGATAAGGGTCTACGAGAGGACTGGAGAAATTATAGAGTTTTAGTGAACAAAAACAGAAAGTAGCTGTTAATCTAAGCTTAGTAAGCGTTTAAAAAGGATTTACAAATTTATCACTTTCTAAATATATTATATTTTCCAAATTTAAATAACCGAAAAAATATATAGTAGTAATTGTACAACAGATGCATGAAGTTGAAAGCAGTAGCATTGGGTGTGCTATTGCTTTTTCTACTCAGCAACAGTGTTTTGGCGCAAGAGCCTGAAGAATTGTGTAAAGAACAAGGCAAAACAGTTATCGCCTCAGACGTCTGTGGTAATGGCATAGGCTCCTCTTATCCCGGGCCAAACGGAGATCCAACGGGCCATTGCAAATTGAATGATTGTTGCAACTGGTATCAAACGGATCACATTCACGACCTTGGGAAAATTATAGCAAAGGGTGACTTGATAATTGAGTACAGTCCAGGCTTTACAGCCGGATGTAACGACACAGTTCTGGTTGACGTATCTCCAGATCAGATAAACTGGACGCCAGTAGCATCTTTCCCAACTACATCCGTGGATACGTGTCCGCCAAATCAATGCTGGAAGCATTACGTGAAGAAGATACACAACGTTACAAACTTTAGATACGTTCACATAGTTATACCAAAATGCTACAACGACTACTCTGCAGCTTATGTATGCGGTGAGGAGTGCCCGGAAGGTTGCGAGTGTTTAACGAAGGAGGAAGCCTATAAACTCGGGTACAAGCTCTGTAATGACGTTGAGACAGTCTGTGGAGAGACCTCAACTGGCGAGGTAAAGTACTGCTGGGAGAAGCTACCCGAGTGTCCAGCAGGATGTGAATGCCTGACTAAGGAGGAGGCAGACAAGCTTGGTCTTGTGCTGTGTCAGGGTGAGAAGACGATTTGTGGATATGGCGACAACCAGAACCCAAAATACTGCTATGAAAAGCCAGAATGTCCAGAAGGTTGCAGGTGTTTAACAATGGAGGAAGCGGACAAGCTTGGATATAAATTATGCAACGATCAGATGATGTTTTGTGGTGTAAGTCCAGATGGTTACTCAATGTACTGCTTTAAGGTTTCACCAACTCCAACTCCAACACTTACCCCCACTCCAACACCTATTCCAACTCCCACCCCAACTTCCACTTGTCCCAAAGGATGTTGCTGTTTAACGAAAGAGGAAGCTGAAAAATATGGAGGGGTACTGTGTAACGGTGTTGAGACCGTATGTGGATACGATGAACATCAACATCCAAAGTACTGCTTCAATGTAACACTTCGTGTGGCGTGCATGCCTACTGAGTGCATATGCCTAACTGAAAAGGAGGCAAAGAAGAAGGGTTTGCAGCTTTGCCACGAAGGAATTTGTAACTGCACAGACACGGGAGAGCCAAAATACTGCTACAAGATGTGGCCACCGTGTCCTGAAGGATGTACATGCCTGACTAAGGAGGAGGC
>QMZF01000280.1 GCA_003663055.1 Archaeoglobales archaeon
AAGTGAAGCTGCTAGGTATTATGCCGCCGGAGAAAAGGTGCTGGGCCTGTGAATTTCATTGCTTGGATCCGCAAGCGGGAAAGTTACCATTTTAAGAAAAGATGGACTCATAGCGTTAGGTGATATTGCGGCTGCTTTACTCCCACATGCTCCAGGTTATGCTGGCAAGCTTATAGCAGTAGTTGCAAGGCTTTTCTGGGCTATGGCAGGAAGCAAAGGAGAGTTCAAGCTCGTTGAGCTGGAAGAACTGGAAAAGTGGATTGAAGAAGCAAAAAAGAAGATAGGTGAGTAGTTTTAAATTAATTTTAATTTATAAATTTTTTTAAAATCACTGTCCAAAAAGGAAATGAAATGGAACGAATAAGTTTTTATATGGCGGTAAGATTATTTTTATGATCCGTAGCGCTGTCAGGCTGATTAATCCGTACAGTGCGGGCATATCTCCATGCGTTATCGCCAAAAAATACGGTCTTAAAGAATCAGATGTTTTACAGCTCGGCTCAAATGAGAACCCATATCCTCCGTCCGAGGAAGTTAAGAAAGAGTACGAAAGGGCTATTGCGAAGATAAACAGATATCCCAATCCCGATTACTCCGATTTAAAGAACTCTCTTGCCGAGTACATTAGGACTGATGTAGAACAAATTGCGGTTGGTAATGGTGCTTCAGAGCTTTTGAGAACCGTATGCGATGTGGTAATCGACACAATGGATCCTGTAGTAATTCCAGTCCCGAGTTACACCCTCTATGCAATATTTGCAATGCTTAGAGATGCAAGCATAAGCTTCGTTGAATTTCCACGCTATGAGGTAAAAGCTCATAAAATCATTGAAAAAAGGGCTAAGCTAACTTTTCTCTGCTCACCAAATAATCCGACTGGCAACACAGTCCAAAGGAATGAAATTAAAAAGATGCTCAAGAGCAGCGATGGTTTAGTAGTTGTGGATGAAGCGTATTCAGAGTTTTCAGGCAAGACTGTTGTTGATTTAGTAGAGAAATTTGATAACCTCGTGGTCATCCGCTCATTTTCGAAGTTCTTCGGGCTCGCTGGACTGAGACTGGGTTACGCCGTTGGAAACTCCGAGCTTATTGAGGCGTTTGAGAAGGTCAGACTTCCTTTCAGCATTTCCAACGTTGCCTATCGCACGGCCATTGCAGCTTTACGCTCCATAGAGTACTACATGGAAGTCAGGAACAAAATCATTCAGGAGAGGAGAAGACTCTTCAAACGCTTGAAAAAATTCTCCTTCCTCGAACCCTACCCAACAGAAGCTAACTTTATTCTTGTTAGAATTAAAAAGGAGAAAGACATATGCGGGGAATTGGAGAGGAGGGGAATAATCATCAGAAACGTCACCGGGTTGCTGGGCCTAAGCGGACTACACGCAAGAATTACCGTCGGCACTAAGGAGGAAAACGACAGACTTCTGGCAGTTCTGGAAGAAATAGATAAACCAAATGTATCTTGACAATTTTTAAAATTATATATTTTTGCAAAGCTCCTCAACAAAATGCTCAAGCTCGCTGCCTGAAACGTTGTGAGGGATTAAGTAGAAAGCATACCTTCCCTTGGAGAAGAAGTAGTGTTCCTTCACTGGAACGTAAAAAACGTTAATTCCATTTAGTTTAGCTCTTTCAACTTCAGCCCACAACCCACCGAATTTTTTCATCGATTTAACCATCCTAAGAGTTTCGTTTTCCGCAGTCTTTTTGTCTGGATACTCCGTTATCCAGAGAACTACCAAACTCCTATTGCTGTAGTAGTGAACTACGGCTATATCCTCGACGTTTCGTATCTCCCCCTTGTGCGCTTTTTTTATGTACTCTAGAGCTTTTTCGCCTTTCATTGCAATAAACTTATGCATGCCATCGATCTCTTCGGGTAGTAATTTTGAAACATCCCGGGTTTCTTCAACGCAGGTCAAAAAAAAGATACAAGAAACAAAAATGCTAATATTTTAAGATTACTTTTAATATTACTCGTACACTTCAACCCCTTCATGGCATGCAGTAAAGCAGTAATGGCTTACCCCCGTATACTCGTGACAAGCATCGCACGACTCTTTTTTAGAGTGGCATTCAAAGCATGTTGCGAGGGACAGGTTATAACTTTCCCCGTAATCTCGGCTTACATACTTAACCATTGCTTCCCTTATTTTCATCGTTCTCCAGTCCTTAAGCAGCTCCATGTGGTTTTCGACCATCCATTTCTTGTTTTCAATGCAGTGGTCGCCCTTTGGTTTTTCCAGTTGCACCGGGAAGCTTTCTCCGCTCGCTAGATTGTATCCTACGGGAAACAGAACTATTGCCAAGAAAATTATAATACAAGCTATTACATATTTTGTGTTGTACATCACTCCTCACCCCTTCCCGGCAGTGGGTTTCCTCTAAGATCGACGGTCCTCTCTTTTTCACCCCTCATCACCAATGCATTGCCAACGAGCTCCATCATACCGCCGATCTCAACGGGAAGCTTCCAGTACTCCATGAGAATTGGAAACGCTGCCTTATCCTGGGCGCATATTGTACACATGAAGTTGACACCGTATTTATCAACAACATGCTTTAATGCCAATGCCCTTGGCATTCC
>QMZF01000281.1 GCA_003663055.1 Archaeoglobales archaeon
CCATTATATCGAATAAGAGCACCTCTTATGATTCCAGCTAAATCCGCCAACAATAAAGTTACGTTTATAATTTGCTCAAATAGAGTGTATTTAATCTCGGATCTGCCGTTAGCCATAATATGACCCAAAATTTTGATTACGCCAATCACACATGCGCGAAGAGCCTTTAGGGTATATGCTAAAATGTAGTAATATGGGCTAAAGTAGCCTGGATATTTTTTTCCAAGAACCATAAGTCCAATGGCACCCCTGTACTCTTGTCTAATTAATTCTTTTAATGTGGATCTAAATCTGCAGTACGTAATTGCATTCTTGCAATACTTTAGCTTATATCCCTTCAACTGTACTCTTATACCCAAATCCCTATCCTCATGTGTTCTCAAACTCGTATCGAATCCTCCAAGCTCCAAAAGGACATCCCTTCTGTAAGCTGCATTACCTGTTCCAGCGTAGACTAAACGCTGATAATCGAGGGATATATTTCTTCCGCAATACTTTTCTACTAATGTTTTTGGTTCTTTTGGAAAGAGTCTCCCAGCTACACCCCCGATCCTCTTGTCAGAAAAGCAGGTAACCATATTTTTTATCCAGTCTCTGTGAGCTATATCATCATCATCTATAAAACAGATTATCTCCCCCCTTGCATTCTTTATACCAAGATTTCTTGCAGCTGCAGGACCTTTATTCTGCTGAGTAAACCACCTAAGCTTACAAGGTGCCTTCTTTTCATACTCTCTGAGAAGCTCTTCAGTTGCGTCCGTTGAACCGTCGTTATCCACAACGATCTCATATTTGTCTTTCGGATAGCTTTGGTTAAATAAAGATTCTAAGCACTCTTTAAGCAATTCCTTTCTATTATAAGTAGGAATCACCACACTTACAAATGGTTTACACGTTGAAGCCTTCGAATTTGATGCCATGAGTCGCCCCTCCAAGTAAAATTTTACAATTTGCTTATTCAGCAGTGCCAAGGATGGCAACCTTTGGTTCTTAGTGTAGGTATACGAATCGAGATGGCGATTTGTTCTTAAGCACTTCAATTGTTTTTGAATCTATCTCAGACGAGCTATCAACGACTATTATTTCATACTTATCCTTTAGGATAGCTTTGGTTAAATAAGATTCTAAACATTCTTTAAGCATCTCGGGTCTGTTACATGTTGGCACCACAATGCTAACGAACTTGGACATGTCAAACCACCTATCTGATTTTAAGCTTGCTTTTAATTTTTGCTTGTAAATTTAGTTCATCTTTTAGCGATTTTAGAAAGTCTAACTTATCATCAATAACTTTTTCTTTTGGATAACTTAAGAATAAGTAACCTCCGAGAATGCCAGCGATATATGACGAAATTGAAATAATATTTAAAATTCTTTCAACAAGCTTTTGTTTTTTATTGCTGGCCACAATTATACCAAAAATAGAAGTGATATTCAATCCGAGTTTAAAAACTAAGAAAATAAAGATTTCTTTAAGTGAGAAATATAAATATTTTTTAGCAAGACACGACAATCCAGTCCCATAGCGATAGTACTTTTTAATCAAATCCTTTATCGTTGTCTCATGTTTGTGATATACTACCGCTTCTGGAACGTATTTCAACTTATAACCAGCCAGCCTCACTCTAATTCCCAAGTCATTGTCTTCAGAGGATTTAAAACTTTCATCAAACCCACCAAGTTTCTCTAAAACATGTCTCCTGTATGCTGCATTACCCGTTGCCACAAAAGAGAAGAGATTAATTGCGACTTCTTGATCCATTTTGCTTTCTAAATACCTCTCAACTAGACTCCTCGAATTGTGAGCTAGTATTCTACCACCTGCTCCACCTACAGTTTCATCGTCAAATCCCTTAACTAAATTTTCGATCCAACATTTATCGGCAATACAGTCATCATCGATAAAACAGATGATATCTTTTTTTGCACTTCTTATTCCTCGATTTCGTGCTGCTGCAGCCCCTCTATTTTCCTGAGTGAGCCACCTAAACTCACAAGGGGCTTTTTTTGCACATTCTTTAAGAACGTCTTCCGTATTATCGCTTGAGCCATCATTTACGACTATAACCTCATACTTATCTTTAGGGTAGCTCTGGTCAAATAGTGATTCTAAGCATTCTTTAAGCTTTTCAGACCTATTATATGTGGATACAACAACACTAACGGATTCAGTCATATCCAACCATCTATATGACATTTTTTATCTTATTTTTGATTTTTGCTTTTAGTCAAGCTCATTTCTTTTGGTGCAACATATGCAACCCGCACTAAGCCCAATTGGTAAACTACGTTAAAGCTACAAAAGTCTTTCGGAGGAACAAGAAAAATGTAGAATTTAAAATTTTAGCAGCTCTACTATACTTCTTTGGCCTATCTTTAAGGAAAACGAGCAATTATCTATCCTTATTCAAGATAGGCCATAAATCAGTAAGAATATATTACCATAGACTCAAGAAAGTTCTAAAGCGACCAAGAAAAGAAAAGAAGGTTAATAGCGATAGATGAGACAAAGATAAAGCATAAGAAGAAGCTAATCTTCGTATGGGCTGCTATAGACGTTGATACAAAAGAATGTCTAGCTATATGGG
>QMZF01000282.1 GCA_003663055.1 Archaeoglobales archaeon
GAAGGCTTTCGTGATAGGTCTTGATTCCGCTCCACCAGAACTGCTCTTTGGAGAGTTTATTGAAGAGTTGCCAAACATAAAAAGGATTGTCGAAAAGAGCATCTTCGGCCCAATGAAGAGTTGCATTCCAGCGATAACAATTCCTGCATGGATTTGCATGGCCACGGGCAAGACTCCGGGAGAACTTGGCCTTTACGGCTTTAGACACAGAAAAGGCTACGCTTACGATGAAATGTGGATTGCCCACAGTCTAATGGTTAAGGAAAAGGCTGTATGGGACTACATAGCTGAAAAAGGCCTGAAGTCTGTCCTTATCGGCATTCCTCCATCATATCCACCAAAGCCCGTGAACGGATGGCTAATTTCCTGCTTTATAACTCCCGACAGCAGCGTGAACTATACGTATCCAAGGGAGCTGAAATCTGAAGTTGAAAGGCTCGTTGGAGATTACATCTTCGATGTTGTTTTCAGGAAAGAGGATAGGGATGCTGTGCTAAAAGAAGTATGGGAGATGACAGAAAAGAGGTTTGAAGTCATCAGATACCTAATCGATAAAGACTGGAGCTACTTCCAGTTCGTGGAGATTGGCTTGGATCGCATACACCATGCATTCTGGAAGTATTTTGACAAAGAACATCACTTGCACGAGCCCAACAGCAAGTACAAAAACGTAATCAAAGACTATTACAAGCTCCTCGACAAAGAAATAGGTAAGACTCTAAAGCTGCTTGACGATGACGTTGCAATAGCCATCGTTTCTGATCATGGCATTAAGAGAATGAAGGGTTGCTTTGCGATCAACCAGTGGTTGATTGAGGAAGGATTGCTGAAAATAAGAAATCCAGAAGTGTTGGAGAGGCAAGGCATAAGATTTGAGCAACTCGATGTTGACTGGAGTAGAACGGTTGCATGGGCCTGGGGAGGCTACTACGCAAGGATATTCCTCAACGTTAAGGGAAGGGAACCGAACGGTGTTATCTCGCTTTCCGAGTACGATAGGGTTAGGAATGAAGTAGCAGATGTTATAAAATCCATTCGAGGACCCAATGGTGAGAAATGGGACACGAAGGTTTTCTACCCGGAAAACATCTACCCGATTGCAAAAGGGGATAAACCAGATATGATGGTTTACTTCGACGACTTGTACTGGCGCTCCGCAGGCACGCTCGGCTACGATTCACCGTACCTACTCGAAAACGATACAGGGCCGGACGATGCTGTGCATTCCGAATACGGTGTTTTTGTCTTACATTTGCCCGGCATGGATAAACCGAAACACGTTGAAGCTGAAATATACGACTTCGCTCCAACGATTTTAAAGCTATTTGGCGTTAAAGCCGATTTGGGAGGGAGAAGCCTGGTATGAGCTTTGTTATCTGGCTCACCGGGCCGAGCGGAGCTGGAAAGACGACACTTGCAAATGCTTTATGCGAAAAATTATCTGAAATGGGTCTGAACGTAGAAGTGCTCGATGGAGATGGAATAAGGAGTAAGCTTTATCCAGACTTAGGATTTAGCAGAGAAGAAAGGGAGATGCACAATCGCATAGTCGTTCAGATGGCGAAGTTGCTCGCAAAGAACGGCGTTGTTACGATAGTTTCTATCATTTCACCGTTTAGAGAAACAAGAGAGTACGCAAGGAGGGAGATAGAGAGATTTATGGAAGTCTACCTTAAGTGCCCCCTTGAAGTTAGACTTCAAAGGGACCCAAAGGGTTTATACTCAAAGGCTTTAAGGGGCGAGCTCGAAGGACTTACTGGATATGATGGTGTCTACGAAGAACCTGAAAATCCTGAGCTGGTGCTCGAAAGCCATGTCATGAGCATTGAAGAGGAAGTGGAGGCTGTTATTTCGAAAGCGAGAGAGCTTGGCTTTATGAAATAATTTAAAGCTTAGCGCTTAAACCACATTTTCTCAAAAACCTTCTTGCAATCCTGATAGCTAAGCTTTGTGGCAAACTTTGCGGCTCTTATCTCGTCAGCAAGATGTGGAAACGGATTCTCCTTCGTCGGAAGCATTTCCTCCTTACTGACGATGGAGATGTAGATAAGAGCCTGGGCTGCAAGCAATTTTTCCTCCTCTAAGCTTATTTTCTCGCCCACTATGTATTTTCTCGTAAGAATCGTCCCGGGATTGTGAATAAGCTTTAATCCGCACTTCCTAGCAGCGATTTCCGGCAAGCTGATAGTTTCGACTTCAACACCCATTCTGCGCAGGCATTCCGGCAGTATGACGTGCATTTGACCAGCCTCAACGAGCGCATTACTGAGCTTAGATAGGGCTTTAGCCCTCATGTGATCCCTCATTCTGAACCTTTCCGCATCAACCTTTGCAAAGCTTATTGTTGCATCAACAAGCCTATCGAAGTCTCGCTTCATGAAAACTTCCTGATACCTTAGATGCGCCTCTGTTGCCCTTCTCTCGACTTCTCTAACAGCCTCAACAGTCTCATCTTTTATGTACTCCTCGAAAACACCTGCCTCAACGGCATCGTGGATACCTTCTATAACTTCAAGGTATGGCTCTATTTGAAGAATTTTCTTACCTATTCTATGAAGCCTTAAGAGCATCTCCGCCTCATAGC
>QMZF01000283.1 GCA_003663055.1 Archaeoglobales archaeon
GAAGGGTTTGCAGCTTTGCCACGAAGGAATTTGTAACTGCACAGACACGGGAGAGCCAAAATACTGCTACAAGATGTGGCCACCGTGTCCTGAAGGATGTACATGCCTGACTAAGGAGGAGGCAAGGGAGAAGGGGTGGAACTTGTGCGAGGGTAAGGAAAGGATTTGTGGAAGAACCGTACAGAATGAGAGCAAGTACTGCTTTAAGATTCCAGTGGCAACTCCAACACCAACTCCAACTTTAACGCAGGTTCCCTGCAATTTTTCGGTCTCAATCTCGCCAAAAACAGCTAAGCTACCAAGTGGTGGAGGCAACATAACCTACACGTTTAGTATCACAGCCCCCTCAGGATTTACAGAGTGTATCGAGTGTACACTTTACGTAAAGGGACCGGTTTCAACAACGTATCCGCTAGGAACTATCTGTCCACCCTATCCGCAAACCTTCAAATACACCCTGAATGTGCCAGCTAAGACTCCTCCAGGGACTTATACCGGTACGGTTGTCTGCCAAGCTTGTGGTCAAAAACGCAGTGATACGACGGCGCTCACAATCCCTGGATTTGAGTTCTTTGCGGCAGTTGCAGGAGTAGCTATAGCTTATGCAATTCTAAACTACAGAAGACACTGAAATAAAATTTTATTTTTTTAATAATTATTACTCACAAAGTTACTCAAAAAAGGCTTATGGATTTAGATTTTCCTGCTCATAACTAGGCAAGCTGCTCCTATCGCCTCTCCTACCTGGGAGTACCTGCTTCTAAGAAAGAACTGGATGAAATCCAGTAAATACACTCTTCCTTTAACTTCAAAACCAAGAATGGGAAACAGGAGTATTTGCGGGTTTTCCCACATTCTATCGAGAAGTAAATGAACTAAACTACCAAAAAACAGCTCTTTTTTTACTACCAACGCCAGAGTGAAGAGAAGAGTATGGGAGATGAACCTGCCACCGCCGAAACCCAAGATGCCCAGGGGTTTATCTATAAGATCTGGCAATATAGAGCCTAAAACAATCAGCCTTAGATTCCACTTCTTATTCAACCTCTTAGAGAGCCATTTACCAAGCAGCAGGGTTATTCCGACGTGTCCCAGCGGATACACAGCTAGACTATTCTACCAGACACTTTATAATTTTTGATGTAAACGGGATGCTCAAAGCACTCTATGAAAGCCTTTTTAAACCAAAGACCAGAATTTGGGGCATGTGGAGTATT
The DNA here is from genome assembly GCA_003663055.1 of Archaeoglobales archaeon. Lineage (GTDB taxonomy): Archaea > Halobacteriota > Archaeoglobi > Archaeoglobales > Archaeoglobaceae > Archaeoglobus_C. Next base: position 1,218 of record QMZF01000283.1, read on the forward strand.
CTCAAGGCCTTGCGAGAGAGTCCAGATCTTCTCATCGAATCGCAGCGGAGAAGAGGAGATAGTACTGAAATCGTTGAAAAGGCAATTGAACTTGATAGACTCTGGAGAGAGAAGCTAAAGGAGCTAAACCAGCTCAGGCACGAAAGGAACAAGCTTTCGGCTGCTATAAAAAAGGCATCGAAGGATGAAAGAGGGAAACTTATAGAAAGGGCAAAGGAGATTTCAGAGAGAGTCAAGATAGGTGAGGAAGAACTTAGAAGGGTTGAGGAGGAACTCAACAAAGTTTTACTTTCAATCCCGAACATACTCCACGAGAGCGTTCCAGTAGGAAGGGATGACTCCGAAAACGTACCTATCAGGTTTTGGGGAAGGCCGAAGGTTTACAGAGGGCACGTTGAAGATTTTATCAAGCAAACAGGTGGAGAAGTTGAATATGAGGTAATCGATAGGTTGCCTCTTGGTCATGCTGATGCTGTTGAAACGTGGGGGTGGGCGGATGTTGAGAGGGCTGCAAAGGTTGCGGGTTCGCGCTTTTACTATCTGCTCGACGATTTGGTTTGGCTCGATTTAGCTCTCATAAACTACGCTCTCGACTACTTGGCAAAAGAGGGGTTTAGAATTGTTAACCCGCCCTATATGATGAGAAGAAAGGCATACGAGGGTGTTACAGCCTTAAGCGATTTTGAAGACGTCATTTACAAGGTTGAGAACGAGGATCTCTTTCTGATTGCAACATCCGAGCATCCGCTAGCTGCGATGCACATGAACGAGGTAATTCCCGAGGATGATCTGCCATTGCTTTATGCAGGTGTGAGCCCGTGCTTCAGGAAAGAAGCTGGAGCGCATGGCAAAGATACAAAGGGTATATTCAGAGTTCATCAATTCAACAAAGTAGAGCAGTTCGTTTACTGCTTGCCCGAACAAAGCTGGGAATGGCATGAAAAGCTGATTGAGAACGCTGAAAGGCTATGGCAAGGATTGGGGATTCCCTACCGCATAGTTAACATATGCACAGGTGATATAGGTATTGTTGCTGCTAAGAAGTACGATCTTGAGGCTTGGATGCCTGCCCAAGGCAGGTACAGGGAAATGGTCTCGTGCAGCAATTGCACGGACTGGCAGAGTTACAGGCTGAATATCAGATACGCAGAGGAAAAAGGTAAACCTAGCAAGGGCTTCGTCCATACATTAAACTCTACAGCAATAGCGACGACGAGGGCAATAACCGCCATCATTGAGAACTTCCAGCTAGAAGATGGCAGGGTTAAAATTCCCAAAGTGTTGAGAAAGTACTTGGAACCGATTGAGGCAGCTCCAAAGGAGTTTCTCGAGCCGAAAGCAGTTTTCGAGTAGCTAAA
>QMZF01000284.1 GCA_003663055.1 Archaeoglobales archaeon
CTTCGAACTCGCGAACGTGTATTCTCCTACCATCTGCAAGAGTTAGCTCGTAATCCATTATCTGACCTTGGGGTTCTCCAAAAGTCTTGACGAATCCTTCATCTAATGGATGCCTAACTAAACGCTTAGGGATCGTTATATCCTCATGGGGTTCCATCCTTAAGATTTTCCAAATCCAAGCTACCCATGAACGCATTTTGAGGCGCTCCCTTAATCTTATTTATGACCAAAGTATGGATGTCTTGATCTTTCGAGGTACCTCTTAGCAGGTTCTCTTACTCCTTGGATTAACCCTTTCCTTATCCTCCTGGCCTCTTCACAGTGGCACAATCGCCATGGTTTAGAAAAGAGAACCCTGTATTTATCTGCGTCTTTTAGGAGATCTGGAGTGGGCTTTCTTGGCAATCCTGGAACATCTGGTAACTCTCCGTATTTCTTAAGCTGGTCAAGAACATCCGATAATTTGAGTTCAACAGCTGCATCTATTAGAGGTAATTTTCCATATCTGTCTTCTTTAGAAATTTTACCACCTGATGGAGCATATCTGCTATGGCCGTTAAGCAACGAACCAAATGCCTGCACTCCTAAGTCTGTTAAGTACAGCCCATACCATCCGGATCTTGGGAGGATAACGGGTAAATAGTACTGATGACTGACGTTGACGATCTCTGTTATGAATGACTCTATTTTATTAAAGTTATTCTTTTCAGCTGCTAAATTATAGCCCGTTAGTGTGATCACTGTACCGCAATATTCTCCAATTTTGAGTTCTATTTCTGCCATTCGTATAATTTGTTCGACTATATCGTCATCAAGCAAAGTTTTCCAGTCTAAGTACAGATGGAAATACGGCACAGGGCTGAATTTTTCTTTACCTTTAAATCTTTTACAAATCACACTCGTAACGTGATTGGCAGCTCTCACACGCTTAATGATTGCTTCGACTGACGATTGTAAAATCGGCGGCACCGGGGGTATTATAGCTGAATCAGGTAGTTTTCTCACTTCAGAGTAGATGTCTACCATATGTGCCCAATAAGACTCTCCTACCTCTTTTGTTAGCCAAGCATCTGTAACGTGTGAGTTCTCATCCTTCTTTGGTAATGTTTGAAGGTTCATGGCTTTGTAAATGGCAACCATTTGTTTTTCTACAAATGGTCTATAAAACTCTGGTATTAATTCTAAAGCCCTTGTCTCATTACCTTGCTTTAGTCTTCTGTGAAACTCTTTAATTCTGGAGAGATCTCCTTTTAGAGCATAAGATACCAGCACACGATGAGTTGTATATCTAAAAAGTTCGGGAGGCTCGTAGAATATTATTGGGTGCCTCTTTACTAGTTGCTGCATGTTTAACCTATCTTCAAATAATGGCCCCACCCTAAATCTGGCATTTGTAACGAAAGACGGCCACCGATTAGCGGGAACCATTATTGGGTTTCCTTCATCCATCGCTTTACCGGCAAACCTTAATATTACTTCCATGTCTTCGTCTCCTTTAATTTCAGGTATAAAGCACGGAGCTGGAACTTTTTTGGTACCCACGATATAGCTTGTTGTTTTGGTCTCCCATTCGAATATCAAAAATTGATTTTTAGGCATGATCTATTCCCTCCACCTCCTTTTTTAATTCCTTCAAAGCCTCAATAAAATCATCCAAGTGGTCTAAAGGAACCATTATTGCCCCCTCCGGTGTCTCCCCCTCTAAAATTGTGAATTTCTTCTCCACAATGTGCAAAAATAAACGATCCTTGGGGCCAATATTCACAGTTATTTCAAAAATTGGGTTGTTTTTCCAATCCGATTCCCACTCCAATCTCTTTTTACCGACAGTATGTAATGGCTTCCCATTGGGATAGTACAATGTTATTTTTCTGTTCTTCTTGAGGCAGTAGACTTCTCTTAGGGCACATAAGCTATCCAAATGTCTCTTTACAGCACTCCTTGAGTGCCCAGTTAGCTCCACAATTTCATCAATTGTGAGACCATCCTCGCCATATTTTCTTATAACCCTTCTTATAGACTCTCTAACCAGCAACTCTTTTGCGTCTGGGCTCAAGCGACTAAACACATCTTTTTTCATAACGTTCGTTTCGATATCGTCCGTTGGTATCATGTCGTCAAGTTCTTCAAAATCTTCCAGAGTTAATTTATCAATACCCTCAACCTTCATCTTAACACACTCCTTGTTTCATATATTGACTCAAAAAAACACCTCATGACTTAAAAAGTTTACGGTAGAAAACATATAATATCAGTAAGCGGTCGGAAAGTTCTCCCTAGGTTGCTACATAACTATTTTGTTGCGACCTCCTAATTTAGCGAACTCCTTCCAGAATTTGCATAATTGCAGAAACTTGTAAGAGAATCTTTTCCTTCGGAAATATTCATTCATCATTAATCACTAATTCCTTCTCCTCTATTAGTTTCTCAGCGGACTTGCTGGATTCTTTTGGCTTTTCTTGTTCTTTTAGAGTTTTAGAACGGTATTCCTCAATTTGTTTTGCAATTTTGTTGATATCCTCTACAATTTCATTACCTAATTTGGTAAAATTATCTCTAAAAGAACCATAA
>QMZF01000285.1 GCA_003663055.1 Archaeoglobales archaeon
CTCTAATTGGCCGATACACACAATTACTCCAGCAAAAAGCCTGATTCAAGCGATAGTGTCCATCTTGAATTGGTCGTGTTGAAATTACAGCAGTTGAACCGAGTTCGTTAAGCTTTGCTAAAAGGATATCATGGGCATTCAATGCCTTTCGCCAGATGCTTTCATCGAAGTTCTGGAGAGCAGCAAACCAAGGATATGCTAGCATCTCGGGCAGAACTACCAGATCGCTCCGCTTCTTTCTAACATGGTGAACGAACTCTTCAATCTTCCCAGAAGTTCGTGTCAGAGAGTTCGCAAACCGTTACTTTTCACAGTCAACCATAACACCAGAAAGTAAAAACACTTTGGATCACAGTAAATTTCAACGAAGACCAAGCTTTATATACCGCCCAGCAGGCTGAGATGCATGCAAGTGGCGGTGATTTCGAACCTTCACGGTAATTTGTTGGCTCTGGCCTCGGTTCTTTCAAAAATCGAGAGGTTGAGGGAGAAAGGGGAGGAAATAAGCAGAATTTACGTCCTTGGCGTTTTTGGCCTGCTACCCTACCCAAAAGAAGTTTATCAGTTCATAAGTGGTGCAGAAAACATAATCCCCGTCAGAGGCAGATACGACCACCTGATTACCAAATGGAGCGAGATGAGCGAAGATGAGAAGGAGAGGCTAAACGAAGAACTGCCAGGCTTTGCAATAAGGATGGTTGAATGGAACTGGAAAATACTCGGAAAAGATGGAAGGAGCTGGCTGCGTAACGATGTTCCCGCATTTATTGCCGAAAAGTTTGGAGAGAACGAAATCCTCTTCGTTTACGGTGAGCCCTTCAATCCAACCGGTGAGGACGTCAAGCCAAAAATGCCAACCTCCTATTACGAAAGCCTGCTTGTTCCGCTACGAAAGTACGAGATGCTCGTTGTAGCAGGCCCAATGCCATTTATTGCAGAAACTAGGTACGGTAAAGTTGTATGTCCAGGAAGCGCAGGCTTGCAGCCGGTAAAAGATTCAACACCAAGCTTTGCGATTATAGATACTGATAACATGTACGTTGCCTTCGATGATTTCGAATTCAGCAAAAAAGATGTGGAAGATAGGATGCGAGAGCACAACCTCCCGAATGAGCTTGTAGATATCTTGCATCACGGATACATGTAATTTTAAATTATTTTTATAATTTATTTAGTTATTTAGATTTCCCAAGGAGCCTTCCTTTCAGACCCCCATGGAGCCCAGGGGTAACAGTGACCACCGTTGATAATATTCTCCTCGCATATCCAGCATTCATAATCCATATGCTTCAACATCTTCCTTTTTTCGCAGAATGTTAACTCTCCCATCATCATGATATAAAACGAAAGTTGACTATATAAGCCTTACCAATTAAATTTATGTTGTTATAATAATTGTGGGAACGAATTCCTGCTAAACTTAATAAAGCCCCACAGAGAGGAGATGCGATGAAACTATGGGTGGGCATCGACGACACAGATTCCAGCAAAGGTATGTGTACAACCTACCTAGCGGTTCTAATTATCGAGGAATTAGAGAAAAGAGGTATGGCCATTGAGGGATTTCCGAGGCTCATAAGGCTAAATCCAACTATTCCGTTCAAAACAAGAGGAAACGGGGCAGTGTCTTTCCTCGTTGATGGAGACCTCGACGAGGTAATGGATGTTGTAAAAGGAATAATAGAGGAGTACGCAATGCTTGACGACGAAAAAACGAACCCTGGGGCGGTTTTTGTCGACGCAGACAACGACAGACTCATGAATGTGCTTTCAAGGTTTGCAACAAGGGCAGTTAGGGGTGTGATAAGCATAGACGAGGCGCTGTTCATAATAGGAAAGTACATGATACCCCATCTCCGCTTTAAGCTCGGCAGAGGGTTGATAGGTGCTCTCGCAGCCGTTGGACTTGGTCTCCATGATTATACTCTCGAGCTACTAGCCTACAGGCGGCCAGAGCGCTTTGGGACGCCAAGGGAGTACGACGAAGCTTCGTTCTATGAAGCCGACAAAAAAACCTATCCAAAGACCTGGGATACCGTAGACTGGCACAACGGTGTTGTAGTTGCAGTTCCCGGTTCTCCTGACCCAGTGCTATTTGGAATAAGGGGAGACAACCTCCAAGCAATAAGAGAGGCCTTCGAAACTGTAAGAACAGAGCCAATTGATAGATACATGACGTTCATAACAAATCAAGCAACTGACATGCATCTGATCCACGAGAGCAGCGTAAACGAGCTTGAAAACTACCACTCCTACATAGTAAGGGGAAAAGTTACTGAGGAACCTTATACAATAGAGGGGGGACACGTCTTTTTCTATATTGAAACGAGGTTTGGTGAAGTCAAATGTGCAGCCTTCGAACCCACAAAGCAGTTCAGAGATGTTATCAGGCAGTTGAAGCGCGGAGATGTTGTCGAAGTTTACGGCTCGATGAAGAAAGACACTATCAACCTCGAAAAGATAAACATTGTAGAACTTGCAGACGTTTACGTGGAGGAAAACCCTAGATGCCCGGTTTGTGGGAAGAAAATGGAATCTGCTGGTAGAAATCAGGGATTTAGATGTAGGA
>QMZF01000286.1 GCA_003663055.1 Archaeoglobales archaeon
CGAAGCGATCACGTATCCCCTCTGGGATGGATCCTTCTTCTTAGCGAGGTCCACAAGGTCAATCACGAAATCCTCGTCTCTCAGCTCTACAACGCCGAAAGGAGGTTCTCTCCTGACAAAGTACAGTCCGTTGTACCCATTAACGTCGTGGTAGGCGAAGAGGTACGTGCCATCCGACATCAGGCAGTTAAAGCTGCCTAGCTCGTTTATCTCCCTGAACTTTTCGTGAAGCCATCTGAAGTCAGACATTTTCCATCTTTCGATCCCTTTCTCCTCTATGCGGTGGAGAATGTGGCAAAAGACATGCTCGGAATCCGTCTCCCCGACGGGCTTAAATCTACCGAGCTCGAGAGATTCAACGCTGATTGTGCCATTGTGTGCAAAGATGTAGTCCTTCCCGTTGAGCTCTCTGGAGAAGGGGTGGGTGTTTTTGTAACTTCTCCGACCAGAGCTCATCAACCTAACGTGAGCGATAAAAATCTTTGATTTGATTAGGTCGTAGTCCAAAATAAATTTGGAGAGAGGACTCTCCATGGACTTTACGGGCTCCTTCAAAATCTGAGCTGATTCATCTGGATAAAATGCGAGGCCCCAGCCGTGCGGGTTTCTTCTTCCCCTCCTCCTGAATCCCCTGAACGATATCCTAGGCCTGACGGGCTTGTTGAAGCACAAACCGAGGAGTTCGCACATAACAACCCCTTAAGCTTCTCCAACAACTCTCGAAACCCCATCTACCTTTTCCACCCGATATACTGTGTCAGCAACTTCTTCAAGCTCCCTGTGGTGGGTTACGATAATCATCTGCGGCACGGTGGAGCCTTCTCTGAAGAAGTTCTTCATTATCTCTACGAGCTCCCTCCTCCTCTCCTCGTCGAGATGAGTAGTAGGTTCATCCATTATGATCGTTGAGATTCTTCCAGCCAGCGCCTTCGTTATGGCTAGGCGTAGAGCTATTGCAACGGCAACCTTTTCACCACCGCTGATCGATTTAATTGAAATCTCTCCACCCTGCTTCAATATAGAGACATCGAAGTCCTCGTTTACGGAGATGTCCGTGATATCGAGGTTGAAGTTTTCTATGTAGCCCCTAGCAAATTCCGAGATTATTGGAGCGATTCTCTGCCTCACAATCCTCTGAACCCCATCCTTTGAGTAAGCCTGCCTTATTCTCTGCAGCTTGCCGACGAACTCGAGTATTTTTTCCAGTGACGCTAGCTTTTCTTCGAGAGCTTTTACCGATTCTTTTATCTTTGTTAGTTCGTCTATTCTAGCATTCCTTTGCCTTTCAACTCCTTCCAGTCTCGTTTTAAGCTCGGCAACTCTCTTGCCGAGCTCGTTGTACCTATCTTCAACCCTCCTGTATTCTTCATCGGAATAGCCCAAGCTGACGAGTTCTCTTTCAGCGGACTCTTTCTCCTGAGCAGTCTTTTCTAGTTCCTCCCTCACCTTAGCCATTTCTTCCCTTATCTCATCGATCTTCTCAGCCTTTGATTTGAGAACTTCGTACTTCTCCTTAAGCGATCTCAGCCTTCTGAGCTCGTCTTCCGGTTTTTCAGGAATGTAGCCAAGCTTTGATAGAAGCGAGGAGATCAACTCGTTGGCTTCACCCAGTTTGGCCTTTAAATTGTCCAACTCAGCCTTAATTTCGTCCTTATCCCTCTCCGTCTCCAAAGCCTTGCTTGCAGCCAGATATCTCTCGTAATCTCCTTTAATCTTCTCGAGCTTAGCTTCAATTCCAGCGATCTCATCCTTCACTTTTGCCAAGTTTTCTATAACAGATTTGATCTCCCCTTCCTTTTTCAAGAGCTTGCCCAGCTTTGCTTCAAGCTCGTTCAGATCTTCTTTCAGTTTTTCAAGCCTCTCTACATCCAGAGCGTTTATCCTATTGCGCTCTTCCTCAATTCTCCTTTTTTCTTCGCCAAAACTCTCAATCTCAGCATTGATTTCCTTCAGTCTCTTCCGTAACCTCTCCTTTTCAGTTTCAAAATCCCTCCTCACCTCATCTCTATGCTCGGGTGTGAGCGGGCTTTTGCACACAGGACACTCCGTCGACTCTCCCAGAATTTCCATGTACTCTTCAATTTCGGAAATTCTGCCCTCTACCTGCCCGTGCTCGTTTTGGAGAGAAGAAATCCTTCGGTTTAATTCGGCAATCTTTGAGTCCAGTTCCTCGAGCTTGGCCTTTTTCGCCTCAACCGTTGCAGTTGAGAGAATTTCGAGGGCTTTCGACTCAATTTTTGATATCTCCGATTTTAGCTCCTCTATTCTGCTCTGCACCATTCTTATTTCAGTTTTAACTCCCTCGTACTCCTTCTCAGCATGCTGCAAGCTGTCAAGCTTCTCCTTGAGTTCCTTCAGCTCTCCATTCAGCTTAATGTATTCCTCGTAAACCTTTCTTGTCTGTTCGATTTCGGACAAAAGGATTTCAACCCTTTCAAGCTCCCTTTCAACCTGCTCTATTCTCTCTTCCACCTTCTCTTTTTCACCGGTAGCCCTTAGATAATCCTCAAGGATGTCTACCTTGCTAACTTCGGGCTC
>QMZF01000287.1 GCA_003663055.1 Archaeoglobales archaeon
CTATTACCTTCCTCTTCTATCTCTTTTTCAAGCTTCTCCAGATCGACGCTTTTAGCTTTCTCAATTAAGTCTCCAAGCATCTTTTTAACGTCTATTCTCTTTAGTACTACCGCATCTCTATCTACGTCTGTGATTAAGAACTCTTCTCCCGGCTTAATATTCATCCTGTTTCTTATTTCCTTTGGCAGCAGAATTCTACCCTTCTCATCAACCTTCGTCACTGGCATTTTCCCACATTTCCCACTTGATTTGAGAGATTATAAAGGTTTTGCAGAGTGATCTATAGTTCACACTTCTCTCCCAACCCTGGTACTTCTCTTTGACAAAAGAATGTCTTCATACTTTACAAAGATAAAGTTAGAAGAAGTGGGTTCGCCGGATTCGAACCGATTTCTCCGTTAGTTTATGTAGAGATGGGAAAAACCAATATATATCCTCGGCCAACAGCAATTCATGAAATTCAAGGTTGTCATTGAAAAAGGGGAAGACGGATACTACGTTGTCACAGTCCCCTCTCTTCCTGGCTGCATATCTCAAGGCAAGACCAAAGAGGAGGCTCTGGAGAACATAAAGGAGGCTATTGAACTCTACCTCGAAGTTCTACAGGAGAAAGAACTCAGTAAAATGCGGAAAGCCGAAGTGGTGGAAGTGGTTGTTTGAAACTGCCAAGGGTTTCTGGCGAGCAGGTAATCAAAGCTCTTGTTAAAGCTGGCTGGAGTGTTGAGAGGCAAAAAGGCAGTCATGTGGTTTTATTCAAGGAAGGAACAGGGATTGTGGTAGTCCCTCTGCATAGAGAGCTTGATAGAGGAACGTTGAAAGCTATTATCAGACAAAGCGGAATGAGTGTGGAGGAGTTTTTGGAGTTGTTATTATAGCCGTCCAGTAATACTAACGTGGTGTGGGCAAGTAGTTTGCTATAAAAATAAGCGTAACCTCTCGACTTTTTTGGAATTGAAAGCTGAAAGAATATCCCAGCGTGATAGAGATCAACGAATATACCATCAAAAACACAAAAAATTAGTGGGCTCGCCCGGATTCGAACCGGGGACCTTCGCCTCGTCAAGGCGACGTCATAACCGCTAGACTACGAGCCCTTGGAGATTTGTCAATAATAAGAGATATAAGGTTTATGGTAAAGGTGTAGAAAAGCTAATAACGGCATGAAAAAAAGATTTTACATGCGTTATGTGCTTGCTATGCTAACCGTTCTCTTAGTTCTACTCTTTATTTTACCCTCCGCTCAAGCAGCCAAGGTTGTCGAAGTGAACATCAAAGGAGAAATAAACGAAGGTACGGCCACTCAGGTTAAAGAGGCTTTTAAGCTTGCAGAAAGAGTTAAGGCCGACGCAATCCTCATAGTCATAGATACTCCCGGAGGACTCGTTACCTCGATGAAAAATATAATCACTGAAATTTTACAGAGCGATATCCCCGTTATAACCTATGTTTATCCTCCAGGAGCTTTTTCAGCTTCTGCTGGTTCATTAATCCTCATAGCCGGCCACGTCGCTGCGATGTCCAACGGAACGTCCGTTGGAGCTGCAACACCTGTAGCTCCCCTCGGCGTTGCGGAGAAGAAGACAATAAACTACTTTGCAAACTATACGAAGAGTATAGCGGAGCAGAGGGGAAGGCCTGCCGACATAGTAGAACGCTTTGTTACAGAAGGCCTGAGTCTCACGGCAAGAGAAGCGTACGAAAAGGGAGTTATAGACGTTATCGCAGATTCGAAAGATGAGCTCTTCTCGAAAATAAACGGGAAGGAAGTAAACGTAAACGGCAGAAACGTTACTCTCAATTTTGATACTGTGGAAATAATCGAATCAAAGAAATCTCTCAAGGCCAACATACTCGAATTGCTTTCTAATCCCCAGATAGCCTCAATACTCTTCCTGATTGGTTTATACGGCTTAATATTTGGTCTCACTTCTCCAGGAGTATTGCCGGAAACAATCGGAGCAATATGTCTAGTTCTCTCCCTTGTGGGTCTTCTTGGAGGATTAAGCGTAAATCTCTTTGCTGTCATCCTTATTCTCCTCGGTGTTCTCTTCCTAATCGCTGAGCTTATGACTCCCACTTACGGAATTCTTGGTTTTGCATCCATTCTCTGCGTTACGCTTGGAGCGATCATGTTTTTCAACGAACCCCTCATGCCAGAGAGCTTCTATACATCCTTCCCCATGCTAATCGCTGGAATAGCTCTTGGCCTTGCAGGAATAGTCACATTCTTCCTCATAAAGATAGCGCAGCTTAGAAAGGTGAAAAGGAGAGTTGGAGGAGAGGCTATAATCGGTGAGAAGGGGGAAGTCATAACCTTCCAGAACGGAAAGGGACAGGCAAAGGTTAGGGGAGAGATATGGGCATTCGAGAGCAAGGATGAGCTAAAACCTGGAGATAAAATCGTCGTCGTTGGGAGAGAAGGCCTAACTCTCAAGGTAAAGAGGTTCGAATGAAGGATGAGGGTCGCTAAATGAGAGATGTTACTTCAGAACTTGAAGCTGAAACTAGGAAATGGCTCGAAAGGCTGAATGAAAA
>QMZF01000288.1 GCA_003663055.1 Archaeoglobales archaeon
CCAGAGTTCGGGAAATGCGAGGCTTACTGTTATGCGAAAATATACGAGACGGTAGAAGATTTGCATGCTATTGAGGAGAAACACATCATAAGGAGGAACTTTGGAGAGCCAGAGGGCGAAGGAGAGGGAGAAGAAGGGGAGGGAGAGTAATAGAAAGGGTGTTTGCTATGGCTAAAGCAAAAGGAGACGTTGTATCGAGATTCTATGAAATAAAAGGGGACAAAGTAGTCAGGAAGAGGAAGTTCTGTCCGAGATGCGGCGAGGGCGTTTTTCTTGCCGAACACAAGGATAGAAGGACGTGTGGAAAGTGCGGTTACACTGAGTTCAAGAAATGATAGCCCTTGGCATAGAAGGCACTGCCTGGAGTCTCAGCGTTGGCGTGGTCGACGAAAAAGAAGTCATTGCGCTGGAGGATGATCCATACATCCCGAAAGAGGGCGGTATCCATCCGAGAGAAGCATCGCAACACCATGCGGAGAAAATAGGCATCCTTACAGAGCGAGTTCTCTCGAAGGTAGAACCCGATAGTATAGACGTTGTTGCCTTTTCTCAAGGCCCGGGAATGGGGCCTTGCCTAAGAGTCGTAGCTACAGCTGCGAGAGTTCTCGCTCTAAAGCTCGGTAAACCCCTTGTAGGTGTTAACCACTGCCTAGCGCATCTCGAAGTTGGTAGGTGGAAGACCGGGGCAAAGAATCCCGTAACCCTCTACGTAAGCGGCGGAAACTCACAGGTTATAGCAAGGAGAGGAAAGCATTACAGGGTTTTTGGTGAAACTCTTGACATAGGCATAGGAAACGCATTGGATAAGCTCGCAAGGCACATGGGGTTAAAGCATCCCGGCGGGCCGAAGATAGAGAAACTTGCAGGGAAGGGAAAGCGCTACTACGAGTTGCCCTACGTCGTAAAGGGGATGGATTTCTCGTTTAGCGGGCTTGTTACGGCAGCGCAACGATTGTACGACAACGGAGTTGCTATGGAAGACGTCGCTTTCAGCTTTCAGGAAACCGCTTTTGCCATGCTTACGGAAGTTACGGAAAGAGCTCTGGCATATCTGAACCTCGATGAGGTTTTGCTCGTTGGAGGCGTTGGTGCGAATTCTCGCCTTCAAGAGATGCTTAAAACCATGTGCGAAGATAGAAATGCGAAGTTTTACGCTCCGCCAAAGGAGCTTATGGGCGATAACGGGGCAATGATTGCATATCTGGGTTTGCTCATGTACAAGCACGGTTATAAAACGCCCATTGAAGAATCTGCTGTTAAGCCTGATTTTAGGATTGAGGATGTAGAGGTTAATTGGGATTAGCGTGAAAGAATCCTTTTGAGTTCATCCTTGCTTAATCTGCTTCTTTTCTCCTGATCTTTCCACAACTTTCTAAAGTAGTAAAAGTACTCATAAAGCTCAAGCTCATCTTTTGCAAACACAATCTCGTGATTGTCAATCACCTCCATTTTCATGTAGAGCGGAAGCTCCTCAAACACCCAAACATCGTATCCCTTCCCAACAATGTCAATATTCCTAAAAACCTCCCTAACATCAAACCCCTCGGGGGCAACTATGCATATATCAACGTCTCTACCCTCTCCGCCTACACTAGAACCAAAAATTAGAACGGCAAGCACTTTATCCCTAAGAAACTCAAAGTCCTTCTCTATAATTTCTTTTTCAACCATGACTTCGACACCTTTATAAAATCCTCAAGGCATGGGATTAAATCCATTATCGATTCAAGAGCCAGCCTGTCATTTATTCCGTTGTAGTGATGGACAAGTCTATTTCTAAGCCCGTTAGCTATTTTGAGACATTCAGCTATCCTGCTATCAACGAGTTCCCCCCATTTCTGAATGTTCGTATAATCATCCTTTGGAGGATATCCGTTATCCTTGAGAAACATCGCAACCACATCGCACGCTGCCTCGATTGCTTCTTGGGCAGCCTTGTAAACGGCAAGCCTCGACTTTTTGTCCACTTCAGCCTCGTTTATCCAGCTTAAAATGTCCCCGATTCTTTCCTCCATATGTCTGAGCTTATCTATGTACCTCGCCACCCTTCTTTCATCCACGCATATGAAACAGCAAAAAAAGATATAAGTTTTTGGTTAAAAATAGTGAAATTGTTAAAAATCAGTAGAAGTTTTAGGTATAGCTGGGGCTGGAAGGAGATCGGAAAGCATGCCAGTCGAAATTTATCTAGGCGGGGAAGCAGAAGTCAGGATTTACGAGGATATCGTAGAAAAAATAAGAAAGCCCAAGCGTTATCGTATTCCGCAACTCGATGAAGTCCTGAGGAAGCGCAGGACGAAGATGGAGGCGAGGATAATTTCGATGGCAAGGCGAAATGGGGTTGCAACACCCATAGTTCTTGATGTCGAAGGCGATAAAATCGTAATGGAGAGAATCAAGGGTCAGCCTGTGAAACACATAATGACACCGGAAATAAGTAGGGAGATAGGAAAAGCCGTTGCAAAGCTACATAAAGCGGGAATCATTCATGGAGACATCACACCAATGAACATGATATACTGCAACGACAAG
>QMZF01000289.1 GCA_003663055.1 Archaeoglobales archaeon
AATCTGCGGGCAAGGATTAACAAGCATTCTTTGAACATTTCATCGGCCTTCAAGCTTCTTCACCTTCATAAAGACGTTTATGAAGTGCTTTGCTATGCCCTTAAACTCCTCCGAATTAATCATTCTCATGAATATCTTCTTTGCACTGTTTGGGGGTAGCATGAGTATCAAAAGCGTTAGAAATTCCCTGTCGTTCGAATTTAGGTAGAACAACAACTTTCTAAACGTTTCAAGTGCACTGCTTACATCTTTCTGAAGCTTTTGGTCGAGCATTGTGGATAGCTGGAGCGTTGCAAGATATCTACGATCGACGTCGAGCTCAGACAGCCTTGATGGATCCTTTATGAACTCGTCTGGATTTGGAACGTCAAGCTTGCAGAATGTAACGAAGTGCTGCCCAGCCCTAGCTCCAACCGTAGCGCTTGCCAGGGATTCCAGCTCCTCGATATCGATTTTCTGACTTACGTCGGCTAAAGCTGTCCAAGCCCTTGGAGTAGCAAACTGATCGAGCGTTTCGATGTCCTGCGGTTTTTCAAGGAAGAATTGGCCAAATCTTGCCAAGAACGCGGCAACCCTTTTATCCCAGTCGTTTCTCGTTTCGTACATGTAGTTTATCCATTCTTTAAGCGCTGGTGCTCTGATTCTAAACACTCGAACCCTGTTTATCAGAGGAGCTGGAAGCATTGTAGCTATCGCGGAATCTTCGGGCCTGTTGCCGGTAGCGGTTATAATAACGTCAGGGTGGAATTTGATAAAGCCAGCTCTTCTTTCAAAGAGTTTGTACATCGCCGCCTGCAGGTCGGGCCTCTGAATGTTTGTTATCTCGTCAAGGTTTAGCAAACCTGCCCCGGTTGAGAACACCTGTGCCCACCTAAGCGGTTTATAGACTATAAAGCCATTCACATCCCTCGGAATCCCTATAAAATCTGAAGGTTCGCATTCATAGAGTCTGAATTCAAGGAATACAAAATACTTGCTTCTATCCGCCATTATTTCGTCTGCTGAACTTTCATCATATTCGATGAATTTAAGGTTGAGCTCTCTTGCTAGTTCTCGTGCGAGCTGGTAAACCCCTTCTGTCTTGCCAACTCCCGGTGGGCCGAGTAGAATTAGGGGTTTTCTGTCCTTAGCTAGGTACAACTTCTTGGCCAATGTCTTGAATTCATCGATGCTTAGCTCGTTCATCCCATCACCTTTGGATTGTTCGAACAAGCTTAACTTGCTCTTTAATTAGTCTTTTACTTATATGTACCGTTGCAAATGCTCCATCGAAGGGCAAAACAAACAGCAATCGCAGCTTGGTTGAAAAATCAAAAATAAAAAGAAAGTAAAAGGTATTAAGCTGACCACGCCCCTAAAGCTGTCTGATTTTTAGAAAAATTTATTTGCAGAATAGACGAAGAAAAGTGTGTAAAAAATGCTGTAGTGGGTGGCAATTGTTAAAATTGCCATCAGATTAGTTAAAAAAATTTAAAAAGCTGGAATCTCGTGATAATAATGAATTTGAGAGCAGAGAGTTTGAATATATTGATTGATTAAAAAATATAAAGTGGTGAATATGGACTACACAGCCGAACAAATCGAAGTGCTTGGAGACATCGAAGCCGTAAGGAAAAGGCCTGGAATGTACATAGGTGGAGTTGGGATTAGGGGGCTTCATCATCTACTCTGGGAGATAGTGGATAACTCGATAGACGAAGCTTTGGCTGGTTACTGCAAGAACATAACCGTTATTCTGCACAAAGATGGTTCTGCAAGTGTTGAAGATGATGGCAGAGGAATTCCGACAGAGATGCACGAGCTTGGAAAGCCAGCGGTTGAAATAGTACTAACGAAGCTCCACGCTGGTGGAAAGTTCGGAAAGAAAGCTTACAGGGTTGCTGGCGGGCTGCACGGTGTCGGGCTTTCAGTGGTTAACGCCCTTTCGGAGTGGCTTGAGGTGGAAGTCAGGAGAAATGGCAAAGTTTACTACCAGAAGTACTCTAGGGGTTTGCCACTCACTCCGCTGCGGGTAGTAGGAAAAAGCGATGAAACTGGGACAAAGATAAGGTTCAAGCCGGACGAGGAGATTTTCGAGAGTACAGAATTCAGAAAGGACATAGTTGCTCAAAGATTGAAGGAACTAGCGTATTTAAACAAGGGCATCAGGCTGAAGCTTATAGACGAAAGAAGTGGAGAAGAAGAGGAATTCTGCTCGGAAGAAGGAATTAAAGGCTATGTTGAGAGATTGAATAGAAATAAACCAAGGTTACACGACGTAATTTACTTTTCAGGCGAGAGAAATGGCATAATCGTCGAAGTAGCTATCCAGTTCACGGATACGGAAATTGAGAACATCCTTTACTTTGCGAACAACATAAATACCATCGAAGGTGGAACACATGCGGTAGGTTTCAGAGCTGGGCTAACAAGAGCGATAAACGAGTTTGGAAAGAAGTACGTGAAAAAGTTCAAGCCTTTAAGTGGAGCAGACGTAAGGGAGGGGCTTACAGCTGTTGTTTCGGTGAAGGTTCCAGATCCTCAATTTGA
>QMZF01000290.1 GCA_003663055.1 Archaeoglobales archaeon
AACTAGCAAAAATAGAGGAAATTGAGGGATTTACCGTTAGGAGGTTCAAGTCCCTAGCTCCTTCTGATTCTTACTATCTATCTCCCAGTCTGCATAGATATCTGAAAAGAACGTCTGGAGAATACAGTATTATTCATGCCCATAGCTATCATGCTTTTCCTGCACTACACGCTGCAATGACAAAGAGGAACAAATTAATTTTCACCCCACATTACCATGGCAAAGGGCATAGCCTTGTTAGAAACCTACTACACAAGCCCTACAAGCCCCTTGGCAGCAAAATATTCGATAAGGCTGATGCGGTCATATGCGTATCTGAATACGAAAAAAACCTCGTCTTGAAGAATTTTAATGTCGATAAACGTATTGTTCATTTAATCCCGAATGGTGTAAATCTCGACGAATTCAAGGACATCGAGAAGATTAAGGAGTCCAAAGAATCCAACAAAGTCATACTCTATGTGGGCAGACTGGAAAAGTACAAAGGTCTGGACTATGTTATTGAAGCTTTAGCCAGACTTGGCAGCGAGTTTATTTTGGAAATAGTCGGAAAAGGGCCCTATAAACAAAATATAGTCAAGCTTGCAAATAAACTTGGAGTACTTAACCGTATCCGATTCTATCAGGATCTCAGCAGACGAGAGTTAATCGAAAAATATGCGAAAGCAGACGTTTTTGTTTTGCTTTCGAAGCACGAGGCTTACGGGCTTGCAGTTGCAGAAGCTTTGGCGGCGAAAACACCATGTATAGTCGCAAATGAAGCTGCTTTAAGAGAGTGGGTAGATGACAAAAGTGTTTTTGGTGTGGATTATCCAGTTAATGTAGAAAAACTCACTGAATTAATTAAGAACGTCGTTGGGAAGGAAGTTGCGAAAAATAATAAACTTGTGAGCTGGGAGGATGTTGTGGCGCAGATTAAACGAGTTTATAGAGATGTTTTGTGAGCGTATGGTGGCGATGTAATGAGAATTTGCGTCGTAACACCCTACTTCACACCGTTCGTTAGAGGAAACGAGTATGGCCTAGCGGAAAGTCTGTCAAAGCTCGGCAATGAGGTTACTATCATAACCTCAAAAAGTAAAGCTCCAAGGGAGAAAACCATTTTTGATGGTGATATCAGTAGAAATCTCCCCTTTAACGTTATCTATCTACAAACGGTCACCGATCTTCTTGAAAATCCGATTGTAGTTGGGGCGTTCAACAAACTAATAAAAAAATTTGACGTAATAATGCTGCAGGAGGACTATCCGTTAATTTGCCACATGGCATTCCTTGCAGCGAGAACGAATGGTATAGCAACGATGCTATCGTCTGAACGAACATACATTCCTACCGATTTTAAAAAAAGAGTAGGATTGGCTTTCCTCGATGCAACAGTCAGTCGGTTACTCAGAGAAGGGGTCGACATCCTTACAACGCACTGTAGTGCAGCAAAAAAATTTCTGAAGAATGTTGTCGGAGTAAAACGAGACATCGAAGTTGTTCATGTTGGCGTTGACTGCGAGCTTTTCAAGCCGATTAGCGAACCAGAAGACCACATCGGTTACGGCAGCGAAGACCTGCGAATACTAAGCGTAGCAAGATTTCACAGGTACAAAGGCTTAGAGTACCTGATTATGGCAATGGAAAAAGTCGTTAGCGAAGTGGACGCTAAGCTTTACCTGCTCGGTAGAGGGAAGGAGGAGCTGCGATTAAGGAAGCTTACCGAAAAACTGAACGTCTCCAAATTCGTGAATTTCATTACCAAATCAATCCCGAACGAAGAAATGCCGCACGTTTATTCGTCATGTGACATGTACATACAGCCCAGCATAGTAGAACCTTACGGAATAGCCGTACTCGAAGCCATGGCTTGTGGAAAGCCTGTTGTAGGCACAAGTGTTGGAGGCATGCTGGATACAATAGCCCACGGTAAAACGGGCTTTAGGGCAAAGCCGGCAAATCCTGAAGAAATTGCAAGGTATATTTTACTGCTAAGTGATGACAGATTGAGAAGAAAAATGGGTAAAAATGCGAGAAAAAGAGCCGAAAAATTTGACTGGATTGAGATTGGTAAAAAGTACATTGAACTAATTAGGAAGTAATGCAAAATTTATATGCCATAAAATTGGTGGCATCATTAAGGTGACAAAATGGAAGTGAAAGTTTCTGCGGGGGGAAGGATAGTAATCCCAAAAGAAATTAGGGATAGGCTTAGGATAAAGGAGGGCGATAGAATTCTATTGGAGGTGAGAAACAGGGAAATCATCCTAAAACCTTGCATAGACAATCCTGTAAATGAGCTTTATGGCAGCATCCCAGTTAAACCGGAGGACAGTCCAAAGAAGGTGGCGAGGGAATGGGTGAGGAGGAGGCTGGAGAAGTTAGATTTGTAGACACGAATATATTCCTGTATGTCATTCAGGCACACCCTGAGTTCGGTGAGAGATCCAAGGAGATTCTAGAACGGATAGATATGGGTGAAGAGGCTATAACTTCTCTATTAAACATTGCAGAAATATGCTGGTGGCTGGAGAAACATGGAAAAA
>QMZF01000291.1 GCA_003663055.1 Archaeoglobales archaeon
AAATGTTACGGTCTAAGCTAATTTATGTCCTCAATCGTGAAAAAATTTTGGAAATTGTGAAGCACAGCAGATAGTTAGAGTCACAAATAAGATAACTTACGAGAGTACACTTTCCAACAGGCTCAGATCGAAATTCTACTGAATCTCGCAGATGCCAGCGTTAGAGTATTTTTCAAAAATGAAATAAAGTCTACGAGGCTAGAGGTTAGAAAGCTAAGGATTAAATTCAGCCAGTACAAGGAACCTTGATGCTGGACATCCTAAGGGTAGAAGCTTTAAAGGCTGCCGAGCTAATAAAGGAGTCTGACTTCGCTCACATTTACACGCACTACGATGCCGATGGCATTTCAGCTGCTGCCGTTATAGCATCCGCCCTCCATAGACTCGAAAAGTCTTTTCAGGTTACGTTTCTCAAAGGGCTAAACGAAGGTGTAGAGAGTGATGCTGAACTAATAATACTGGCCGACATGGGTAGCGGATATCCGGATATAGTATCCCAAATAGACGCAAATGTCATAATAATCGATCATCACTTTCCTGCTGGTAGAATAGAGCCCAAAAGGAAGCTCGTTCACGTTAATCCCCATCTTGCAGGCTTAGATGGTACTTTCGAGCTTTCGGCAAGTGGAACTGCATACCTTGTAGCGAGTGTTCTTGGAGAGAACTCGGACCTTGCAGCTATTGCTCTCGTAGGCATCCTTGGAGACAAGCAGAAGATAGTTGCAGGAAATGCCGAAATCGTTAGACAGGGAGTTGAAAAAGGATACATTGAGATCGGGCGTGGTCTTAACATCTGCTCCGGCAGTGTTAGGGATGTCCTCAGACTTTCAATTGAGCCTTTTTTGGACTTCTACGGAAAAGAGGATGAGCTTGACGACTTCTTAAAAAAGGTTGGTATTGATGCGGAGAAAGACATTGATGAGTTGAACGAGGAGGAGCTAATGAGGCTTTCTAATGCCATAGTACTGAGACTCCTTAAACGAGGCGTATACGAGGATATTATAGAAGACTTCATAGGTGAGAAATTCATACTAAAAAACGAGCTGATAACCAACGCTGTGATGCTCACAGACGTCGTGAACGCTTGCGGGAGAGCTTCTGCATGCAGCATAGGCTTCGCTGTTTGTATGAAGGACGAAAACTACCTTGAGAAGGCAATTAATATCTGGAGAGAATTTCAAGAGGGAGTTCTTCACGAGCTGGTTACAAGAAGGGGCGACATAAAAGAGGGGGATTGCATCCGCTACCTAATAATGGATAACGCAGCCACAACAGCCCCAATAGCCAGCATAGTCTCGAGGTATCTGTTCTCAGACAGGCCGTTTGTCGCGGTAAACGTGAAGAATTCAGTGGCTAAGGTTTCTGCTCGCAGCAATCCGAAGATTCCGGTAGATCTAGGAGAAGTATTGCGGAAGGCAGCGATGAAGGTTGGAGGAAGAGGGGGAGGCCACAGAGTTGCCGCTGGAGCCAACATATCGCCAGATAGAGTAGAAGAGTTCGTAAAGGAGGTTGACAGGCTTTGCTGTGCCGAGCTAGGATCAGGATAAAAGTAGAAAACGCGGAGCTAATTGCTAAAGCATTGAAACCAGATGATCCCGAATGGTGCAAGAGCTATGCAAGAGATGATGAGCTAATAGTGGAGATTGTTACGCCAAAGATTGAAAGTCTGATCAACGCCTGCGACGACTACTTCCTCACAATAAAGGCGGCGATTGCTGCAAAAGGTTGGATGATGAAAAGTTAAGTCCAAAGTCTACAACTAAGCCCACAAAGATTTAATTAGCTTGCAAAGAACGAGCAGAATATGTATCTTTACTGCGAGACTTGTAAGGAGGAGACAGAGCACGAGCTAATAAGGGCAGAGAAGCACCTCTATAGATGTAAGGAGTGCGGGACTGTTTCCCAACACCTCCCAGAGAAAACGATTAAGGTTAAGGCCATTATTAGCAGTGGTCCAGAGTCCGAAGTTGGCTCTGTTCTACTTAAAAAAAGCGATTTAGTCGAAAAGGGCGACGAACTCGTAGTTGAAGTTGAAGAGGGTTTCAAGATCGGAGAAGTTACCTCAATCGAGTTTTCAAATGGTAGGAGAGGTGAAGTTGGAGAAGCAAAGGACATCCAAACGATCTGGCTGAGGGATGTTGGAGAAGTGATCGTGAAGATCAGTCTCCACAAAGGGCCCGTTACAACGCCATACAAGCTCGCAACGTCGGGAGAAACAGAATTTGAAGTTGGAGAAGTGCTGAACATAGACGGCAGGAATTTTAGAATTACCAGGATGAAACTTATCGACGGAAGACTTCTCAAAAAATCTGGAGATAAGGCGAGGGCGAAAGAAATAAAGAGGATATACGCAATGTATGAGAGAAGGAGATGAAACCAATAAGGCTCCGAGATTTCATCAGGGTTGGGGACTGCTACTTCTCCGTGGTTGGATATAAAAACCAGGAGAAAGTTAAGTGCTTTCTTCGCTATGTCCCCGGCGGAAGTAGATCGGGATTTAAAAAGCTCAGTCATGATGAGGC
>QMZF01000292.1 GCA_003663055.1 Archaeoglobales archaeon
ACAATGCCGACTACTACCTGCTCGACACCGGGGCTGGTAGCGGAGCAATTCACGATCACAGAGTTAGTAGAGAAGTGGTAAAAAAGCTAAAAGCTAGTAAAGTAATCCTTGCTGGCGGCCTTAATCCAGATAACGTTGCTGAAATTGCAGGCTATGTAAAACCTTTCGGTGTTGACGTTTCAAGCGGGGTTGAAAGGAACGGTAAAAAAGACGGAAAGCTAGTTAAAACTTTCGTCGAAAGGGCAAAAAGAAAAGTGTAAACAAACGTAAGGGAGGGAAAAAGAAAGCATGAAATTTGGAGAATTCGGAGGACAGTTCGTTCCAGAAGTTCTCATGCCTCCGCTTAAGGAGCTCGAGAGAGCGTATGAAGAGCTTAAAAACAGCGATGAATTCAAAAAAGAGCTCGATTACTACTTGCGGACTTATGCAGGCAGACCCACACCTCTCTATTTTGCGAGAAATCTAACAAAGAAGGTTGGAGGAGCAAAGATCTACCTGAAAAGGGAGGATTTGCTTCACAGCGGGGCCCATAAGATAAACAATACCCTTGGCCAAGCTCTGCTTGCGAAGTACATGGGAAAAAATAGGCTCATAGCGGAAACGGGAGCTGGTCAGCACGGCGTTGCTACTGCAATAGCTGGGGCGTTGTTCGGGATGAAGACCGAGATATACATGGGGAGCGAGGATATAGAGAGGCAGAAACCCAATGTTTTTCGAATGAAGCTGCTAGGGGCAGAGGTACATCCAGTCGACAGCGGTTCGAAGACGCTCAAGGACGCAATAAACGAGGCTTTGAGGGACTGGGTCGCAAGCTTTGAAACAACGCACTACCTAATCGGCTCCGTTGTTGGCCCACATCCCTATCCAGCGATGGTCAGGGACTTCCAGTCCGTGATAGGACAGGAGACGAAGAAACAAATTCTCAAAGCTGAAGGCTGCTTGCCAGATTGCATAGTTGCGTGCGTTGGAGGTGGAAGCAACGCCATAGGAATATTTTATCCATTTGTGAAAGATAAAGTCAGGCTGATAGGAGTTGAGGCAGCTGGAAAGGGCATTGAAACCGGAAAAC
Source organism: Archaeoglobales archaeon (assembly GCA_003663055.1). Lineage (GTDB taxonomy): Archaea > Halobacteriota > Archaeoglobi > Archaeoglobales > Archaeoglobaceae > Archaeoglobus_C. The sequence continues at coordinate 1,070 of QMZF01000292.1, forward strand.
ATTCTGCATCGCTTGCTGCGGGTAAAAAAGGTGTGCTGCACGGCATGCTATCCTTCTTTTTGCAGGATGAGGATGGACAAATCGCTACTACTCACAGCATTGCTGCAGGCTTGGATTATCCTGGAGTTGGCCCTGAACACGCGTATCTTAAGGAGAGCGGAAGGGCTGAATACGTTGCCGTAACAGATGGGCAGGCGTTGAAGGCTTTTACAGAATTGTCGAGAGCAGAAGGCATCATCCCAGCCCTCGAATCGGCTCATGCCATCGCATATGCAATGGAAATTGCGAAAGAGATGCAGAAGGATGAGATTATTGTAATTAACCTCTCGGGCAGAGGGGACAAAGACCTCGGAATTGTTATGAACTTGCTTGGGGTGTAGAAATGCCATTCGAAATCGAGACTCCTTGGCTTGTTACTTTCATCACAGCCGGAGACCCCAACCCAAAGTACACGCTTGAGCTTATGCTTGCCTTGGAGAAGCATTCAGACGTAATAGAATTGGGCATTCCCTTCAGCGATCCCATGGCCGACGGCCCGACGATTCAGAAAGCAAATTACAGAGCGCTAAAATCCGGAACAAAAGTTTCGGACGTTTTTTCGACAGTCGAGCAGTTCAGGGAGTATTCAGATAAGCCTGTTGTGCTGATGACGTACTACAATCCGGTTTATGCAAAAGGTGTTAAGGAGTTCGTTAAAGCTGCAAGCGAGGCTGGAGCGAGCGGAATGATCGTTGTCGATCTTCCACTTGAGGAGAGCAGCGAGTATCTTGCAGCATGCGAAAAATGCGGTATCGATACGATTTTTCTAGCTGCCCCGAACACACCTGACGAGAGGTTGAGGGCGATAGATGAGGCTAGCTCAGCTTTCGTCTACCTGATATCTCTGTACGGCACAACGGGTGCTAGGGAGAAAATTCCTCCGCTGGCTTTTGACCTGTTAGGGAGGGCAAAGCGGATATGTACGAAGCCCGTTTGTGTCGGCTTCGGCGTTTCGAAGAGGGAGCATGTAGAGGAGCTCGTTAAGGCTGGAGCTGATGGCGTTGTAGTTGGAAGCGCCCTCGTTAAGATAGTAGAGGAATACGGCGAAAACGCTGCAGAGAAGCTTGAGGAGGTTGTGAAAGAGCTAAAAAGGGGTTGTAGGATTTAGCTTATTCTCTTTTCTGTTTTTCTTTGCTGGTTTGAGTGCAAAGACGGAGAGATGAAGAGAAATTCCCAGATCACTATACCGTTTGGGGATATGTGAAGTTTGCCGTAGGCAAATTTGGGCGAGTGATAGCGACCACATATCCGCCTGTTAAGTGACCCGAAGGGCAAGGGGTGCGAAGCACCGCAGGGTGCCATCGCAGGAAATTCCCATCAATCTTTTACCTCCTCCATCAACATCTTCTCAAATTTAGGCTTGAGGTTTGGAATGTCTCTTTTTACAACTTCCCAAACTCTTTCAAT
>QMZF01000293.1 GCA_003663055.1 Archaeoglobales archaeon
CTTCCCTCCAGATTGTTCCTTAACTTTACTTTGATGCTCTGCTTAGAACAACGATACTGCTGGTTCACGCTTTCAAGCTCTTGCTGGCTTATTCCTGCTATCTTGGTATAAGGCTGTTTATTTTGGCAAGGAAGCTTTCAAAGATGCTCAAAAGTTTTTGTAGTCGTTAAACGCAGATTACTTCGATACTTTTAAGTACACTTAAATACACTTAAAAATATGGCACACAAAACACTGACAATATCTGAGAAGGCATACAATGCATTAAAGAGGGTAAAGAGAGAGGGCGAATCTTTCAGCGACACAATTTTGAGAATTACAAAAAATGTCAGTTTGTTGGAATACGTGAAATCAACAGAGTTCTCGCAAGAACTTGCAGATAACGTCGAGGAGATATACAGGCAAAGAGAGTTCATAAAGAGCAGGAGGGTGGAACTATAGTGGTCTGCCTCGAAACAGACTTTCTCATCGCTATACTCAGAAAGGATGAGGGTGCTATAAGAAAGTTAGAGGAATTCGTCGAAAGAGGAGAGGCGCTTACAACAACACCGATAAATGCTTCGGAGCTTTTTAGAGGTGCATACTTATCAAAAAATATTGAAGAAAACCTGAAGGCTGTAAGGGGTATTTTAAGCAGACTGGACTTACTCAATTTCAATTTGGTTGCTTCGGAAATCTACGGAAGAGTCTGCACAGAGCTTAAAAAGAGGGGCTGTGACATTGGCGAGTTTGATATCCTAATAGCGAGCATAGCGCTTGCGCACAATGAGAGAATAATTACAAGAAATGTGAAGCACTTCAGTAAAATTGGGGAGCTGGAAGTCGAGAGCTGGTAGAATAAAGTGAATTTTATCTCATATATCTTCTCACAAAAACTGTCAGAAATGCACCCCACATAAACAAGCCGAATACCGAAGATTTATATAATAAAATAAACAAAAAACAAAATCACTCAAACCATTCAGGCTGCTTGTAACTGCCAGTTGCCACGTTCTCAGGCCAGATTATGACCACTTTGCCATCCTGCCACTGGCATATCCAGTTCCTTATGTACTCGTCGCCCCATACTGGATCGTGGTACTTCGTGAACGCAAGCTTGCCCCTCACGCACTCGAACGGGTTGTCTTTGTCGAATTTCTCCAAGTATTCTACGACGACATCCGGATCGCTTGCATTCTTGCCATCCCTCGCAGCCTGCTCAACCGCAGCCTTGTACATGAACAGTGCATCGTACATGTCGTATGCGGTATTCGCATCAGGATAATCTCCGTACTTCTCCTTCCACGCCTCAATGAACGCCTTTGCCCTCTCGTTCACCGGGATGTGTGTAGCCCCTCCGGTTGCAATAAACACCTCTCCGTTAATCTTTCCATCGCTTGATTCCCAAGCGGTCGGGAATATCGCAGACAGATCGTGTCCAAGGAGTTGGGCTTTGATTTTCATCTCGCTCCATTGCTTGACGAGTGGTATTCCGTTAACGTGGGCGAGCAGCGTAATTATTACGTCTGCATCGTTTGCACTCAGCAGTATCGAGGAAAAGTCTTCAGTGCCCTTCGGAACCTTCTCATCCATGATTATCTCGTAGCCATTTTCTTCGAGCATTGGTCTAAGTGTAGCCATCACATCTTCAGTCCAAACAGCATCGTCCCTAATGACCGCAACTTTCTTCCAGTTCTTGTTCAGCTTGCCATTGAAGTAGTTGTGCAGAGCGTCGAATATGTCGTATGCATAGGTCGTTCCGTTCAGCGTGCCCGCTCTGAAGAAGTACTTGTAGCTGTCGTAGTCTTCCCTAAGCTTCCCTGTGAGCTTTGGAGAAGAACCATCGGCAAGCCATACAGTTTTGGTTTCCACCATAACTTCCTGCATCGAAAGCGAGACACCGCTGGCAAAGCCGCCTATAATCACGCTGCATCCTTCATCAACAAGCCTCCTGAATTCGGAAGTTGCAGTGTTCGGGTTCAGCTTGGTGTCTGCAGTGATCACTACAACCTTCTTTCCGAGTATTCCTCCCTCCGCATTTATCTGCTCAGCAGCGAGTTCTACCGCCCTCTTTTCCGCTATACCAAATGGAAGGTCCATTGGGCCTATGACGCCGACCTTTATTACTTCCTCTTCCTGCTTTGCTTCTTGCTGTTGAGCGCATCCAGCAAAGAGGCAGACGAGAAGAATTACGGTTAAAATAGCAGCTTTCCTCATTTCAATCCACCCTCACAAGTCTTTTTGCCTTTCCTTCAAATCTTTCGAGGCTTCCGTATGGTAAAGCCTCAATTTTTGGTTTAAATCCAAGAAACTCCTTTATGTCTTTTTCAACTCCTTTCGTAATTTCTTCACTTCCCTCGAACTTAACTAAAATCCTGCTGTTACCGACCTCAATCTTGTAATGCTTGACACCGTATGCAGCAAGAATTGCCTCGATGTCGGAAGGGTAGAACTTCACACCCTTGTAGATCACCATGTCGTCGGTTCTGCCCCTTATCCTCTTTATCGTCATGTGCTCTATCCCGCACTCACACC
>QMZF01000294.1 GCA_003663055.1 Archaeoglobales archaeon
AGCATTACATCTGCTTTTCCTTTTGTATAAATTACAGTATCTTTTTCCGTGTCTGTTATCTCTATTCCCTTATATTTCAAAATGACCTCTAAATCATATTTTCCTGGTGATTCTTGCTCAGGAGGAGCTACATCAAATACATATCTGCCCGGAATTGATGTGTCTATTATGCTTGCTGTTGCTTCCTTGCCACCTATTTTTATTGTGAAGTCATCCATTGTTAAACCTGTTATTGGTGTATTTCCCTCTTTAACTTCTACTGTAACTTGGATATGACTCGGATTGTCATAAGCTCCGGCTGATGCTGGGGATGATTGGGTTGGGGAGTGTATATCTAATGTTGTTGTAATAATTATAATTGCTTTTGCTGCATTGACTAGGCCATACCCAGTAGCAGTATCCCAACCAGGTTCAGCAGGATCACCCATTGCACTACTTCCTTTAGAGACATCTGTTGCAGTACGTTCTAAAATATCTTTAATTTGCACTTGATTGAGGTTTGGATCTACTTCCTTAAGTAAAGCAACTACTCCAGCAACTTGCGGTGTTGCACTGGAAGTGCCACTAGCTACGACCCAACCATCATTACTTTCTGTTCCATCCGTATCTACTCCAATATTCGTATGACCAGAAAAGGAGACATCAACTTCACTTCCTGGTTGTGTTGGCATTTCTATTAAGATACCATGTGGTTTATTACCCACAATACCACAAACATCAGGAACATGTCTGAATGGATAAAGTAAGCTATAAAAACTACTAGCGTAATTTGATGCCGAAAGAGAGCCATCCTCATCTATATATACTCCTCCTACAGATATAACCTCTGGCATACTACCTGGCCAAGCTCTTTGTCCATTCCCAGCTGCAAACAGTACAACACCACCACGTGCTATTGCAATATCGATTTGTACCCTTAAAAGAGCTTCTTGTAAAATAAACGTACGATCTACTGATCGAAGTAGTATAACAGTTTCTTCTGTTAATCCCCAACTGTTTGTAATAACATCAGCTCCCTCTGAATTTGCCTTGATAAAAGCAGCAATTACCTCGGCTAGCTCCATCATCGGTAGAGGTGGAATTTGCATGGATTTAATTGATCTAAACTCAATTTTAGGTGCGACAGATAGAACGTTGCTGGCTATAGCTGTACCATGACCAATCTCATCTGTTGTTCCATCACCAATAACTGCATCCTGTATAATTTTATATCCTCTTTTCTTATAGTATGGATGCATGTAAAAACCAGTATCTATCATAACAACTTTTACATTCTCTCCGGTTATACCTTTAGAATGGGGATAATCAGCTTCTAAGATGCGCGAAATATCATTTGGTACTACAAGGTGATAGTATTGCAAAGGTATAGGGTCCGCAGATGGTAGCTGGTATAACTCTATTGGAACTAATGACGAAAAAATTACTGTTTCTGCTTTATTAGAAAGATTTGAGGGTAAAGAAAGGCGCTTCGAAGGAACAATATAATAGTATTCTCCTAAATCAGTTTTTACAGATTTTTTTATAAGTGTGGTGTTAAACACATCTTCGAATAGTGTTTTATTTCCTTTAATGACGGCACATATTTGATCGTTTGCTATTACTTGAAATCCTAAATCCTCTAAAATTTTTTTAGTAATATTGATATTTTCAGGAGTTGCAAAATATTTCTTTATCTCTTCGGCAGAAAGAGCTTCTGTTCTGTTAATAATTACATTAGCATCATTGATTAAGGATTTTCCACTACTTGAGTTAAAGATGACAACTGCATAAATTTCTTTGTTTTCTACTGAAATTGCGGTAGATGTGGATGTCAATACTATTCCAATTAGACACAGTACTGAAATGGCTATATATACTAACCGAGACAATTTACATCCCCCCTCTAAGTGTAATTTCCACTATTGTATCACTTGTCAGATTTACACTTTTTTCTCCCTGATAAGGTGACAATTGCAGGAAATAAGATTTGTATGTTGCTACAATATAATAACTTCCTCTTGGTAAGTTAAAAACAGCTATCCCTTTCTCGTCTGTTCTTTTCTCGGCAATTAGTTTTTGGGTCTCAAAAGACTGTATTTTAACAAGAGCTCCTTTTTGGGGTTTTTTACCAAAAGTTACAATGACTTTTAACTCAAAGAATTCTTTATCCACAATTAATTTTGAGTCTTTTAATTCAGTAATGTTGTTTATCCCAATTTCATCCCATCCCTCAACCAACAACACCGCTTTGCTCTCATCCCAAGGATTTCTCAAAATCTCCAAAACCCCCTTATCTTCGCCAGGGAATTCTTCCGTTACCCTTGTCGCATTCGTCATTGCATACACCTCCTCAAGGAGGGGGTTTGTCTTTGGCGTGCCAACAACAATCAAATTGTAATTTCTCTTATCTTCATCGATAATTTCAGAATGCTTCCTTATCAAAGGCTTGTTTCCGGTCTCATTCTCCAAATAATCAGCAATTTCATTAGCAGCCTGCATTTCAATATCAGAAGCATTATCTCCAACAATAATCAA